>JBEKRW010000014.1:0-18917 GCA_049517595.1 Candidatus Cybelea sp.
CGAAATCGGCAGCGTCATGCGCGATGCGTCGATCTGCGGGTTGGGACAGACCGCTTCGAGCGTCGTCGAGTCGGCGCGGGCCAACCTCGGACTCTTCGCGGAACAGCCGGCATGACCGGCGAGCAGGTCGCGCTGTCGGTCGACGGCATCCCCGTGACGGTGGCGGTGGGCGCCAGCATTCTCGACGCGATCGCACAAGCCGGAATCGAAACGCCCACGCTCTGTTTTTTACAAACGCTGACGCCGGTCAATGCCTGCCGGGTCTGCGTCGTCGAGCTCGAAGGCGCTCGCGTGCTCGTTCCGGCCTGCGCGCGGCGCGCCGAAGCCGGCATGAAGATTCGCACCGATTCGGAGCGCGTGCGCCATAGCCGAAAAATGGTGCTCGAGTTCCTCGCCTCGACGGTCGATATCGCGACGGCGCCGGCGATGCAGCGCTACTGCGCGCAGTACGGCGCCCAACCGCAGCGCTACGGCGCCCAGCCGGCGACGGTCGCGCAGCCGGTCAAGATCGACAACGCCCTCTACGTTCGCGATTATGCGAAGTGCATTCTCTGTTATAAGTGCGTCGAAGCCTGCGGTACGGACGCGCAGAACACGTTTGCCATTGCCGTCGCCGGCCGCGGATTCGAAGCCCACATCTCGACCGAATACGACGTTCCGCTTCCCGATTCGGCTTGCGTCTACTGCGGCAACTGCATCGGCGTCTGCCCCACCGGCGCCCTGATGTTCTCCTCCGAGTACGAGTTGCGCGAGCGCAACGAGTGGAGCGAGGCCGAGCAAAAAACGACCGATACGATCTGCTCGTATTGCGGCGTGGGCTGCACGCTCACACTGCACGTCCAAGAAAACGAAATCGTCAAGGTTACCTCACCGATCGAAAATGCGGTTACCAGCGGGCACCTCTGCATCAAAGGGCGCTTCGGCTTCAGCTACGTGCAGAATCGGCCCGAGGAAGACGACGGGGGCTTGTCATCCTGACCCTTCGACTGCGCTCAGGATGAAGGACGTGCGCCCGGGGCGTAGCGTCGAAGCCGAGGTCGTCGCACTCGAGGGCGACCGCCAAACGCGTAAGCGCGACGAGATCGTGACCGAAGAGCCGCTGGAGCTTCGGCTCAGCGATGGCGGCGCGGCGGAGACGCTGGCAATCACGATGCGCACGCCCGGCAACGACTTCGAGCTGGCCGCCGGCTTTCTCTTCGACGAAGCCGTCGTGCGTTCGCGCGACGACATCATCGGCATGAGCTATTGCCTCGATTCGGACGTCGATCCACCGCAGCGCTACAACATCGTGACCGTGGAGTGTCGCGCCGGCGCCGCCGCCGCGGACCGCGCGCGCTTCGAGCGCCACTTCACGATCGGCAGCGCATGCGGCGTCTGCGGCCGGGCTCAACTCGATTCGCTGCGCGATTTGGGAGCGATGCCGATCGACGATCTGGTGCGCGTAAGCGCGAGCCTGCTTTACCAGTTGCCCGCGCGAATGCAGGCGGCGCAGCGCGTCTTCGCCGCAACCGGCGGCCTGCACGCGGCCGCGCTCTTCGACGAGCATGGCGAAATGCTCGTCGTACGCGAAGACGTCGGCCGCCACAACGCCGTCGACAAGATCGTCGGCTGGGGTCTGCTCAACGGCCGCTTGCCGTTTGCCGGATGCGTGCTAGTCGTCAGCGGACGCGCGAGCTATGAAGTCTTGCAGAAGAGCGTCATGGCCGGGATCCCGATCGTGGCTTCAGTCTCGGCGCCGAGCAGCCTCGCCGTCGACCTGGCACGCGAGTTCAACGTAACGCTGGCGGGATTCTTGCGCGGCAACCGCGCGAACCTCTACACCGCACCTGAGAGGATTTTGTGAACGACCGAGGCTTTCGCTTAGACTTCTTCATCGCAGTCGCCGCCGTGCTGATCAGCGCCGTCACCGCGGCAGCACTCATCTATCAGACGCGCGTCATCGGAGATCAGTTCGCGGCAACCATTTGGCCATACCTGAGTGTGGGAACCACCTACGTTGCAGGCGGCGAAACGATCGAAGTCTCCAACGACGGAGTTGGTCCCGCATTGGTCCGGTCGGCTCAACTCGACGTCGACGGCCGCGAGGTCCGCGCTTGGAACGACTACGTCAAAGTCTTGGCGCGCGATCCGGAGTTACGAAAGCTCTTCTTACGCGCGCAAGCCGCCGTCCAAGCCGGACCGGCCGGCAACGCAACGATTACGATGAGCTCGATCGGGCCCTCGTCGACGCTTCGTCCGGGCGAATCGAGAACGCTGCTGAAGATCTCGCTTCCTTTTACCGTGCCGTTACGAGCAATGGTTAAACATGCCGTCGCACTCGAGTTCTGCTACTGTTCGCTTAACGGCAGTTGCTGGGCGCTCCATGCGATTCCAGGGCAAATAAGCCCCGATCCCCTGCCCGTTTCGCACTGCGCCAACGGCGCCGCGATCGAATCGAATGCGGTTACGGCTACCCTTCCTACTGCGCTGCCTACGCGATAGCGCGTTAAAGCGGTCCGCCCAGAAACGCCGACAAGAGCGCAGCTTGCGCCTGGCGCAGTTGCGGAGAGCCACCAGGACGATCGTCCCCGAGCCAGTCGTTGATAAGCAGCGAAAAGGTTACCGGACCGTGATCGTCGGTTTGGATGAACCCCGAGAGCGTACGCGCATGCCGGTGAGTTCCGGTCTTCGCGAAAACTCTTCCGTCGAGAGATGTCCCCGCGAAGGCGTCTTTCAGCGTACCTCGGACGCCGGCTTCGGGCAGCGCATCAATTACGAGCGAGCGGTACGCGCCCTCCCAATCGCTCTGTAGAATCGCCACGAGATCTCGCGGCGTGATGCGATCGTACGCCGAGTGTCCGGAGCCGTCCGTGATCGAGAGCGTGGCGGGGTCGACGCCGATCGACCGCAGGTAGTCGCCCTCGACGGCGATGCCGTTTGTAAAGCTACCCGGCTCGCCCGAACGCGCGGCACCGAGTTCTTTGAGGAAGAGGTCACCCATCAGATTATCGCTCGGCAGCCAAAACTCCGAGAGCAACTGCGGCATCGCCGCGGATTCGAACCGCCAAAAAACTTCAGCACCGCGCGGAGCAACGCCGCCGCGGACTCCGCCGGCTACGGCGATTCCCGCATCGCCCAATGCGCGCCGCAACACGTCGCCTGCATAGAGCGCGGGATCCGGCACGCTCGGCTCGAGATCGTCCGATTCGGTCGCCCCGGCTGGATAACTTCCGACGATCTCGATCCTTTGCGGCGAGTCGAATGGACGCACGACGTCGGTCGTGTCCTCGGAGTGCGCGACGCCGGTAACCGCGTGATTCTCAACCGTGAAAGCGCCGCTCGTAGGCTCGACGCGCAGCTTCACCGGCGCGCCCGCGGCTGGTCCGGGCGAGACGTAGACGTGGACCACGCCGTCTTCCAATTCGAGCGCGCTGACGAGCGCACCATATTCGTACGGAAGATCGTCCACCGTCCACCCCGGCGCAAAGCGTTGGGCATCGTAATGCGAGTCATCCACGACGATCGCGCCGTCCACGCGCCGGATACCGGCGCGGGAAGCGGCCAGCGCAGCGGCGCGTAGGTCGGCGGCGCTCAGATGCGCGTCGCCGCCGCCGTGCAGATACAGGCTGCCCGAGACGATGCCATCCTTTGGCGGCACGTCGCTAGAGAGCGTCGTCACGAATCGAAAATCCGCACCGAGAGTCTGCAACGCGGCCGAACCAACGAGCAGCTTGAAGGTCGAACCCGGCGTAAACTCGTCGTCTGCATTGCGCGCATACAACACCGTGCCGCGAGCGGCGTCGACTGCGAGTAGGCCGACGTACGCGCCGCGCAATGCCGGCGCTTGAAGGGCCACGTCAACGTCTTGGTGCAAACGCATGATTTGCGCGTCGCTCCAGGGCGTGCCGCCGGGTTGCGGTTCGGAAACGGCTCCGAGAGTCACGAGCAAAGCAATCGCGCAGAGATAACGCGACGGGCTCATCAGACGAAATCGAGCCGATCCAGAAAGTCTCTGAGAATTTTGTCGAAGGACGCCGGATTGTCGGCATTGGCAACGTGGCCGGCATTTTCGACGGCCGCCAACTGAGCGCTGGGGATTCCCGCAGCCAGTTCCTCTGAGAGCGGAAGCGTTACGACCGGATCGCGGTCGCCGTACGCAACGAGTGCCGGGACGACGACGGACGAAAGCATCCCGGTGTAATCGCCCGTCCACGTCGCCTTCGTGGATGCAATGTACGACGGTACCGACTTACAGGCCATCTGCTCGATGGTTTCTTCCATGCGCTGCGGCGGCAAACCGAGTTGCGCGGCGCGCCGCTGAGCGAAGACCGGCATGCTCCCGGCGTCGCGGACCGCTGCTATGATGCCCTCGGCCACCCGCTCGCCGTCGGGATAGCGAGCAAAACTCCCGAGGGTAACGATTGCATCGAAGCGGTTTCCCGCGCGCGAGTACAGCTCGAGCGCGACGACGCCGCCGAGACTGCACCCAACCAGGGTGAAGTGCTCGATCCGCAGCGCGTCGAGCACCGTCGTAACGTCCTGCGCAAAGCCGGCGCGGGTAATCAGCGAGGGCTCGGGATCGGGAACGGCGCCGTTACCGCGCAACTCGATTGCGACGCACGCCAACTCGTCGCCAAACGCTTCAAGTTGCCGGTCCCAGATCGCCGCGGTCGAACCGACGCCGTGCACGAAAACCAGTGCCGTCGACGTCGAACGCGCGCTCGCCGCAGGGACGCGAGCGCCGGCGATCGCGCCGTCGGGGGTGGCGAAACGAAGGCTTTCGATCACGCGGCCAGCCGCTTTCGAGCCACGAACGCGAGCACGTCGTCCAACGGACGCGCGTTGAGAATGTCCGCGGCAACCAGACCCGCGCGGCGCGCCTGCCCGACGGCGAACTGTGTTGCCCCGAGGTCGCCCGTGCGGTGCGCGTCGCTGTCGAGCGAGAACGTCACGCCGAAGCTTTTGGCCCTTCGTGCCAGCGCTGCCGGAAGATCGAGCCGCGCCGCCTGCCCGTCGATTTCCAGCGCCGTGCCGGTCCGTGCCGCGGCCGCGAAGACCGCATCGTAATCGAACTCGTAGCCTTGGAAACCATCAAATCGCCGCCCCGTCGGATGGCCGATGATATTGAGATACGGATTTTCGCAGGCTCGAATGAGGCGCGCCGTCATCTCGTCGCGACTCTGTCGAACGGCTGAATGCACCGAACCGATTACGATGTCAAGTTCGGCGAGCACCGCGTCTTCGTAATCGAGGGAGCCGTCGGGCAGAATGTCGACCTCGCTGCCGCAGAGCGTTTGGATGCCGTAGCGCTCGCTCAACGCGCGAATCTCTTGACGTTGAGCCCGTACGGCGGCTGGATCCATGCCGAAGCGCCGGCCCCGTCCGGCGGAATGGTCGCTGATAGCGTGATATTCGTACCCGCGCGCGGCCGCAGCCGCGATCATCGCGGCGAGCGTATCGTCGCCGTCGCTGTACGTCGTGTGCATGTGAAAGTCGCCTCGCAGATCACCGCCCTCAACCAGCACCGGGATCGCGTTGTCGAGCGCCAAGTCGATTTCGTCCAGCCCGCTGCGCAGCTCGGGCGGAACGTACTGCATGCCCAGCGCCGCATAGACGCCGGCCTCGTCACCACAAGCCGTCACCTCGCCGGTCTCTAGATTCAAAATGCCGTTCTCGCTCACTCGCAGACTCTTGCGGACGGCGTATTCGCGCAGCTTGATGTTGTGTTCGCGCGAGCCGGTGAAATGCTGCAAGAGATTTCCGTAAAGATGGTCGGGCAGCACGCGCAGATCGATTTGCAGGCCGCCGCTCAGCCAGATGCTGGCCTTGGTCGGGCCTTCGGCGAGAACGGCTTCGGCCCGCGACCAGCGCGCGAAATGCGCGACGACCCCGGCGGCGTGATGCGACGTGCAGACGATGTCGATGTCGCCGACGGTCACCTCGCAACGGCGCAGACTCCCCGCGAAGGAAAGGCGCTCGAGCGGCGGCCCTTCCGCAAGGTAGGCAACGGCCTCGTTGGCGACGGCCAGAGCCTGCGGCAGCGGCGTGCGCCGCTGGCGCCCGCGATAAGCCAGAATGCCGCGCTTCCAGTTGTCGATCGTCTTGCTTCCCAAGCGCGGCACCCCAAGCAGCGTTCCCGCTGCGATCGCCGCCTCGAGGTCGGCCAGCGACGCAATTCCATAATCCGTAAAGAGCATGCCGGCCGTTTTGGTACCGATCCCGCTGACCCCGAGCACTTCGAGCAGCGTCGGGGGAAAGCGAGTGAAGAGCTCCTCCAACTGATCGGCCGTTCCGGTTTTGACCAACTGCTCGATGACGCCCCCGATCGTTTTCCCAACTCCAGGCAGCTTGAGATGTTCGTCGGCAGCGACCAAATCCGCGAGCGGTGGAGCGTTCTCGACCGAAGCGGCCGCCCGTTCGTAGGCGGTGTACTTATAGAAAGATTCTCCCGCCAGCTCCATGAGCGTGCGAATTTCGAGAAGCTTTTGGGCGACGGCAGTGTTGGAAAGCACGGCGGAGTAGTGTAGTTGGCGCAATGCGTGGAATGCTCTTGCCGCGATGGCGCTGTTGCGGATCAGGGACGCGTCCTTTGCCAATGCCACGGCGCAAGCCGGGCCGCTGACGCTCGATCTCGAGGCGGGCGGCCGCCTCGCGTTGGCCTTCGCGACGTCGCTAGAGGCGACGATCGTCGCGCTGATGGCCGCGGGCATCGCAAAGGCGACCACCGGAAGCGTGCTCATCGGCGACTACGATCCGCGCGTTCAATCGGTCCACTGCAAGCGGCTCGCGGGCTTCGTTCCGCACGAGCCACTTCAGCTCGACGAGGGTGACTTTCCCCGCTACATCGCTTATCGAGCGGCGTTGTGGAACGTCGAGACGGCGGAGGCGCAAGAGTACGCGCGGCGGCTCAGCGAGCGGCTCGAAGGAATGCACGAAGCCTTTTCCTATCCCTTGATCGGCGCGTTGGTCGCATCGCCGCAGCTGATCGTGCTCGACCGGCCGCAGCCCGCCTATGCCGCGCAGATTCTGCGCGCCGTCGAAGGGCGCGCGCTGCTTTCGACGCACGCGCAGCCTTCAAACGCCGCGGCCTTTACATGACGGGGCGCGCATTTGCCGGCATGCTGGAGGCGCGGCTCTACGTTTCGCGCCGTCTCATTGCGTACTCGTGTGGTTGTGCGGTGCTCGTCGCCCTGGCGGCGCCCGCCGGCGTAACCGCACCGCTCTTCCTCTGCTCGCTGTTGGGCATCGTGATCGCGCTGGATCAGATTCCCGGGCGTCATCGGCATCTCGATCGCTGCGAGCAGAGCGCGCCGCTATTCGGACGCGAGCTCGCGCGCGCTAAGGCGTTGGTTCCCTGCATCGCCGCCACGCTCACGACGCTGCTCTTCGCGGCGACGCAGTTCGCGCGTGGTTCGCCGGACGCCGCCGCCACGCTGCTGGTGGTGCCGCCCGCTGCAACTGCCTGCGCGCTAACGGCCCTTTCCGCGACAACTCGTCGTGGCGCGACGCGAGCGCTCTACGTGCTGCTGGCGTTGGCAACCAGCGGGGGCGCCTACGCCCTCGCGGTCGTCGCGCATAGCTATGCCGGAGAACTGGCGTTCTGCGTTATCGTCGCCTTTCTCGCGCTTCGCCAATATGGCGAAACGCTGGCAAGATTCGACCCGATCTAGGGAACGGGTTGCGCGGGAACTGCCGTCGCGAGCTTTTCGAGCATCGCGCGATTGAACTGCGCCAAATCCTCGGCGCCGCGGCTCGAGACCCAGTTGGAGTCCGTGACGGTCGGCTGATCGCGGTACAGGCCGCCGGCGTTGCGGATGTCGTCGGCGATCGAGTGCACCCCGGTGACTTGCCGGCCACGAACCAGTTGCGACGAAATGAGCACCTGCGCCCCATGGCCGATCGAGAACATCGGCTTCTTGAGCGCGTCGAACTCCCGCACAAAGCGCTGCACTTCGCGGTCCATGCGAATGCGGTCGGGCGACGTACCTCCCGGGAGCAGCAGCGCATCGAAGTCTTCGCCGGTACAATCCCCGATCAGCTCTTCAGCCTTCAGGCTCGCGCCGTCGTCGAGTCCGCGCTTACCGCGAATACGCTGCCGCGCCCGCTCGTCGATGCCGACGATCGTTACGATGGCACCTGCCTCCTCGAGCGCGCGCCGGGGCTCGGCCAGCTCGACCTCTTCAAACCCGTCTCCGATCAGTGCGGCTACCCGCTTTCCATCCACTCCCTGCATATCGGCCCGTTGATTCGCGCCGTCCTGAAGCCCACCTTCGGTGGTCGTTAGCCAAAGAGGCCGCGGGTCAGACCCCCGTCGACCGAGATCGTTTGCCCCGTCACGTAGCTCGCGGGGGCGCCGCACAGGAAGACGGCCGCCGGCGCGAACTCCTCCGGCGAAGCGATGCGGCCCATCGGCACCTCGCTCGAAGCGGCGAGCAACTTTGCCTCGTCATCGCCGTAAAGCGCCCTCAGGCGTGCCGTTTCGATCCGCCCGGTCGCGATCGAGTTGACGGTAACGCCGTCGCGCGCAACCTCGACGGCAAGCGTCCGCAACGCCGAGACCAGTGCCGTGCGAAAGACGTTGGAAAGCGCGAGCGTGTCGATCGGCTGCTTCACCGACGTGGAGGTCAGCGCCACGATGCGGCCCCATCCGCGGGCACGCATCGGCGGCACGATTGCATCGAGCAGCTCCAGCATTCCGCGCAGGAGCAGCCCGTAGGCGTCGTCCCAGTCGGCCAAGCTAAGCTCGGTGAACCGTCCCGCTTTGGGCCCACCTCCATTGAGAATGGCGATGTCGGCATCGCCGAACGCGTCGCGGAAGGAAGCGTGCATCGCAGAGATCGACTCGGCGTCGCGCAGGTCGAGCGCAAATCCGCACGCCTCGGGGGCGCCCGCCTCCTTCGCCCGTGCGGCGACCTCGTCGAGGCGATCGAGGCGGCGCGCCGCCAAACCGAGCCGTACCCCCTCGCGCGCCAGGGAGAGCGCAATTGCCTCGCCGAGCCCAGAACTAGCGCCCAACACGAGCGCGCAGCGTCCTCTTATTCCTAAATCCATGCGGTAGCGGCTTTTCCGCCCGCCCCTTCTCACCTTGCGCTGCCCGCGAGCCTTTGCTATCCTAAGCCCGTCGCCGGGACGGTTCGCACTCTGTACCCGAGCGAGACTATCCTGTCAAAGGAGTTTCATTCGTGCCCCTCAGCAAAGAACGCAAGGCGGAGATTGCCGCCAAGTACGGCCGCGGGTCCAACGACACCGGATCGGCCGAGGTGCAGATCGCAGTTCTGACCGCCTCGATCAACTCGCTCACCGAGCACCTCAAGATTCACAAGAAAGATCATCACAGCCGCCGTGGCCTGCTCTTGCAAGTCGGGCAACGCCGCCGTTTGCTGAACTATCTGCACACGACGGATCTCGAGCGTTATCGCTCGCTTATCGCCGATCTAGGTCTGCGCCGCTAGTAAAATTTATTGGTGCGCCGGCTGCCCGCGCTCGTCACGGTCGTCCTGGTGTCGGCGTGCACCATGCGGTCGGGCGCGCCTGGGCTGCCGCCGCAGGCTCCGTTGCGAGCCGCTGCTTCACGCTTCGCCGCCGGCGGCATGTTGTACGTCGCCAACGAGTTGAGCAACTCGATCTTCGTCTACAAGGTGGGTGCCGACACTCCGGTGCGCAAGATTACGATGGGCGTCGACCAACCGCTCACCGTTGCCGTGGACGGTTCCGGTAACCTATACGTCGCCAACCAGGGCCACGGCCACCGGCCCAAAGGCTCGGTGACGGTGTATGCGCCGGGCTCGGAAACGCCCGCGCGCACCATCTCCGACGGAATCCAACAGCTCGCCGGAATGGCTCTCGACCCAGCCGGCGACGTTTTCGTCTTCAACTTCCGCGCGTACGAGGTCCACGAATATGCCGCCGGCAAGACGACGATCGAACGCACGATCACTGATGGCATCTTCTCGCCTACGTACCTCGCAGTCGACGCTTCAGGTTACCTCTACGTCTCCAACTGTCAAGACTGCATCTATGCGACGCCGCACGACACGATAACGGTCTACCGCCCCAAAAGCGAAAAGCTCTTTCTAACCATTCACACCACCCGTGATCCGCCAGGTCAGCCCCGATTCAGCCCTCGCGGAGAGCTTTTCGTCGATATCGGCAAGGACATCAGCGTCTACGCGATCCACAGCGACCGCGTACTGCGCAAGATCGTTGGAGCGGCCGGCGTATTTTGCTTCGACCGCTCTGGGAATCTCTACTCGGGGAAGGCGCCGTACGTCAACAACGGCGGCAGCGTACTGGTCTATCGTCCGCGTGGAAAGACGCCCGTCTATACGATAACGAAAGGAACCTACGATCCTTCAGCGCTCGCCGTCGACACGGCCGGCAACCTGTACGTGGCCAACCCCGCTCGCAATCAAATCTCGGTCTACGAGCCCGGCCACTTGACGCCGCGGCAATCGATCTTCGTCGCGACGGGCCTCGACGATCCCGAAGCGATCGCACTCGATTCGGCGGGCAATCTTTACGCGGCAAACACCTACGAATCGACGGTAACGGTGTACCCCCCCGGAGAAACGAAGGTGTTGCGGACGATCATTGCCGGCGTAGTCAGCCCGTCGGCACTCGCGTTCGACGCAGCCGGGAACCTGTACGTAGCCAACTCCTTCGGCAATGGCGGCGGCAGCGATGCCCGCGGATCCATTACGGTTTATGCGCCGGGAGCGTCGCAGCCGCACCTGAAGATCTCAAAAGGCCTTTACGGTGCCCGCTATGCGCTCGCGTTCGACAGCGCGCAGAATCTCTACGTCGCCAGCGGGTGCCCACAGAACGGCGAGCCCATCGCGGTCTACGCCCCCGGGAAGAAAATCCCGTCGCGCACCATTGGGCGGCCCGGCATCAACCCGTGCGCAATCGCGCTCGATTCCCAAAACAATCTGTACGCCGCGGTCGTCGGGTTCCCCGGCGACGTTTCGGTTTTCGCGCCCGGCGACTCCGACCCAAGATACCAGATCACGCAAGGCATCAACTATCCCGACGGGTTAGCCTTCGATGCGGCGGGCGATCTCTATGTGGCAAACGCTTACGGCGGCAACCAAATGCATTGGGGTTCGATCAGCGTTTATCGCTCCGGACGGCAACGACCGTTTCGCCGGATCAGACCGCTAACGCACGGTGATGGTCCAGGCGATCCGGTACTCGGACCATCGGGCAAACTCTACGTCGTCTCCGGCCAAAAGATTCTGGTCTTCGCGCCGGGGGGCGAGAAGGTCGTTCGGACGATTCGAAAGGGCCTCGCGTCTCCGACGGCGCTGACGTTCGACGGCAACGGTATTCTCTACGTCGTCAACCCGCCCAGCAACACGATCACCGAATACGCGCCCGGAAGCGTCGACGTTCTTCGCACGATTCCGGGCGTGACGGCCGCTTATCCGCACGCCCTCGCGTTCGGACCCTAACGCTTCTTTCGCTCGTGCGCGCGGCGTGCGGCCTCAACGATGGAGTCCGCACCCATTCCGTAATACTCGACCAGCTCGAAGGGATCGCCGGATTGTCCGAAACGGTCGTCGACGCCGATGAACTCGATCGGCACCGGATGGCGTTGCGCGAGAATTTCGGCGACGCGCGATCCCATGCCGGCTTGGCGCTGGTGCTCTTCCACGGTAACGATCGTGCCGCAGCTGCGCGCGGCGTCGACGATTGCGGCCTCGTCCATCGGTTTGACCGTGTGGTTGTTTACGACGCGGCATTCGATGCCGTGTTGCGCGGAAAGCCGGTCGGCGGCAATCAATGCGTTGTAGACCAGAATACCGCAGGCTACGATCGCCACGTCGCCGCCCTCGCGGAAGATCTGAGCCTTGCCGATCTCAAACGGCGTTTCGCCGGTGGTAATCACGGCCGATTTTTCGCGGCCAAAGCGTAAATAGACCGGCCCCCACATCTCGGAGAGCGCGAGCGTCGCTTTTTTCGTTTGTACGGAATCACACGGCACGACGACGGTCATGTGCGGGATGACGCGCATGATTGCGATGTCTTCGATCGCTTGGTGCGTTGCGCCGTCGGGGCCTACGGAGACGCCGGCATGCGCGCCGGCGATCTTGACGTTGGTTTCGTTGAGCGCCATGATCGTGCGCACTTGCTCCCACGAGCGCCCAGGATTGAACATCGCGTAGCTCGCGATCCAAGGAATCTTTCCGACCGCCGCGAGGCCGCCCGCCATTGCGACGAGCATCTGTTCGGAGACGCCGATCTCGATATACTGCTCCGGATACGCCTTCTTGAAGCCTTCGAACCGTGTCGATTCCGCGAGATCAGCGCAGATTCCGAGGACCTCACGGCGCGACCCGGCCTCGATCAACCCCTCGCCGAAGCCGTTGCGCGTCGGAACGAGCTTGAGATCGGCGGCGCGATAGTCGGCTAAGTGCATTCGTTGTGCGGCGGCGTCTAGAACCGGCGTTCCGCTACTCATGGGCCAAAATCCGTTCGCGGTCGGCGGCCAATTCGCGCAGAGCTTCCTCGGCCTGCGCCGCGTTAGGCGGCTTGCCGTGCCACAGATAGTCGCCCTCCATGTAGGATACGCCCTTTCCCGGAATCGTGTTGGCAATGATGACTTGCGGCTTGCCCTTGTAACTGCGCGCGCGCTCCGCCGTCGCGATGAACTCCGCGATATCGTTGCCGTCGCACTCGAAGACCTCCCAGTTGAACGAGCGATATTTCTCCGCAAACGGTTCGAGCGGCATGACGTCTTCGGTACTGCCGTCGATTTGAATGAAGTTGCGATCGACGATTGCGGTGAGGTTGTCGAGTTTGAACTTCGCGCCGGTTAGTACCGCCTCCCAATGCAAGCCGCACTGGTGTTCGGCATCCGAGGTGACGACCCAGACGTGAAAGTCTTTGCCGTCCATCTTGGCTCCAAGCGCCATCCCGACGCCCTGGGCGAGGCCTTCGCCCAGCGGACCCGAGGTCGTCTCCACCGACGGAAGCGTTACGCGTTCCGGGTGCCCTTGCAGGCGCGAGCCGAACTTCCGGAGCGTCAGCAACTCCTCGACCGGGAAATACCCAAAGTTCGCCATCGCCGAGTAACGGACGGGCGCGATGTGTCCGCACGAAAGGAGCAACCGGTCGCGGTCGGGCCACTCCGGATTGGACGGATCGTGCCGCATCAAATGCCCGTAGAGCGCCGTAAAGACGTCCGACATATCCAGAGGGCCGGCCGAATGCCCCGAACCGGCTGCCAGCAGCGAGCGAATGATGCCCTGGCGGACGTCGTTGGCCTTGAGCTTCAACTCGGTTAAGTTCTCGGCAGTAAGGCTATGCATGGGAGCCGTTATACCAGCCCTAGCGTGCCGGACCCTATGAGCTGTAAAGGCCGCCCCCGGGCAGGGCGCTCTCAGGCAAAAACCGAATGGCGCGCGGTTAATCAAAAAGCAATTAAGATAGAAAATTAGGAGAAACTGTGCCCGAATCCGTTACTTTGACGGTCGGCGGGCGCACGATGGTCATCGAAACCGGCGAACTTGCGAAGCAAGCAAACGGCTCCGCGCTGATTCGTTATGGTGACCAAAACGTCGTGCTCTGCGCCGTGACCGCTTCCGAAAAACCCCGCGAAGGAATCGATTTCTTCCCCCTCACCTGCGACTTCGAAGAGAAAATGTACGCCGCCGGAAAGATTCCGGGAGGCTACATCAAGCGCGAAGGACGCCCCTCAGAGCATGCGGTGATCAGCTCGAGACAGATCGATCGCCCAATCCGCCCGCTCTTTCCCGACGGCTTCCGGAACGACATCCAGATCGTCGCGACCGTTCTCTCGGTCGATCCCGAGCTCGACGCCGACGTACTCGGCGTATGCGCTGCCGGCGCGGCGCTCGCGCTGAGCGACATTCCCTTCGATAAGACCGTCGCCGCCGTCCGCGTCGGCCGCGACGAGAACGGCGACTACATCTGCAATCCAACGCTTCCGCAGTACGAAACCGGCGGCATGGACATCGTGATCGCCGGGACGGCTGACGCCGTCATGATGGTCGAAGGCGAAGGCAAGGAGATCGCCGAGGAAGACTTCCTGGGCGCGGTAGAGTTCGCGCATGCCGAGATTCGCAAGATCGTCAAGGCGATCGACCAGCTCGCAAAAAAAGCCGGGAAGGCTAAGCGCGAGTTTCCGGTTGCAAAACTCGATCCGGCGCTCGACAAGTGGGTGCGCAAGGCGTTCGCCAAGGACGTCGCTGCCGCGATGCGCGTCGTCGATAAGCAGAAGCGTGAAACGGCCTTCGCTTCGATTACGGTTGCCGAAGCGCTAGAGCGCTGCGGCAAGAAAGACGAAGCCGTTAAAGCGCTGCTCGAACTTCCCACGGCCGGCAAAGAGTTTGCCAAGATCGTCAAGACGATGGAGGAAGAGGAGCTTCGCACCATGGTCGTTGACGAGCGCATCCGTCCCGACGGGCGCAAGCCCGACGAGATCCGCCCCATCTGGTGCAAAGTGCACTACGTTCCGCGGGTTCACGGCTCGGGCATTTTCACCCGAGGTCAAACGCAAGTCTTCACCGCGGCAACGCTGGGCTCGACCAGCGACGCCCAACGTCTCGACGGTATCATGGCGCTGGAAAACAAGCGCTACATGCACTTCTACAACTTTCCGCCGTACTCGGTCGGCGAGACGCGCCCGATGCGCGGTCCGGGCCGTCGCGAAATCGGTCACGGTTATCTTGCCGAACGCGCGCTTGCGGCGGTTCTTCCGGCCAAGGAAGACTTTCCGTACACGCTGCGGCTGATGAGCGAAGTGCTCGAGTCCAACGGTTCCTCGTCGATGGCCTCCGTCTGCGGCTCGACGCTCGCGCTGATGGATGCCGGCGTGCCGATTCGCGCCCACGTTGCCGGCGTGGCGATGGGCTTGATCCTCAAAGGCGACAAGTACGCCGTGCTCACGGATATTCAGGGGCTCGAAGATGCCCTCGGCGAGATGGACTTCAAAGTCGCGGGGACCAAGACGGGCATCACAGCGATTCAGATGGACATCAAAGTGCAGGGCATCACGATTAAGATCATGCGCGAAGCGATGGAGCAGGCGCGAAAGTCCCGCCACTTCATTATCGACAAGCTCGCCGAAACGATTGCCGCTCCGCGCGAGGAACTCTCGCAGTTCGCGCCACGCATGATCGTAATCAAGATCGACCCGGCTAAAATCAAAGACGTCATCGGACCCGGCGGCAAGGTCATCAACAAGATCATCGCCGACACGGGCGTCGAGAAAATCGACATCGAGGACGACGGCAGCGTCTTCATTACGTCGCTCGACGGCGCTTCCGGCGACAAGGCCAAGCAGATCGTCGAAAATCTCACAAAAGAGATCCGCGTCGGCGAAACCTATCTCGGTACGGTCGTGCGTATCATCCCGATCGGCGCGTTCGTGCAGATTCTGCCCGGTAAGGACGGGCTCGTACACATCAGTCAGCTCGCTCCCAATCGCGTCGATAAAGTCGAAGACGTCGTCAAGCTCGGCGACGAGATCATGGTGAAGGTCATGGAGATCGACGGCCAAGGCCGCGTCAATCTGTCGCGCAAGGCGCTTCTCGGAGGCGGTTCGGGCAACGGTGAGTTCACGCCGCGCCCGCCTCGCGCTCCGCGGGGCGACGATGCTCCGGCGCCAGTAGCTGCGCCCGCGGGCCCGCCTGCCGCCGATGCACCCGGCGCTCCGCCGATGCGCCGGCGCCGGCGTCCCCACGGACGGCACGACGAAGAGTAAAACCTAGTGACGGCAGGCGGCGGCAACGCCGCCTGCGCGGTCACTGACCGCCGAAGCGCAGACCGACGTCGAGGAATGTTCGCCGCATCCGGTCCTCAACGCCGGAATACCAGCGAAGCGAATTCACGATCGGCCCCGAGAGATCGCCGTCCACATGGTAGAACGGCGCCCCATCGAGCAAGTCTCGGCGGTAGATCGTGTCGAGCCTGATCCCGCCGTTCAGATTGTAGGTTAGCCAGAGCGCGTTGACGGTGGGAGCCATATTTCCGTCGTACGCCGCCGGCACTCCGTAGGCCGCGACGGTGTCGGTCACGTGCATCGTCCAGGCGCGAAGCACGATCGACGGCGCCACCTGCCAGATTGCCGAAAGACCCGCGGACGTAATGGTTCCGGGCGATGCGCCGGATACGCGCTGCGTCGCCTGTTCGAGCGATACTCGTAAGCGCGTTTGGTCGGTATACGTGATGGCCTCGGCAAGAAGCGCGTTGCGGTCGTACTCGACCGCGTTTACCACGCCCGAGTACGCGTATTCGTCAACGAACGTCGGGAGCGTGAACGAACCGCTGTCCTGGAGATCGATGCTCCATCTTTGATTTGGAAAGAGCTGGGCCTGGATTGAGGGAACTGCAAGCGAGGCTTTTGCAGGTTCCGAAACTCCCGTCGTGCCGCCAGCATAATCGATCCAAAAAGTTCCGACGCCCGCAGTAACGTCGTAATCCCGGCCGCTGGCATTCACTCCGGCGTCGGCTCGCGTCTGCGTCAGGTCCGCGCCGACGTAGAGTGGATAGTACAACTCCGGCTGGGAATAGAATCCCGTCGAGGAGCGAATGCCGACATCGGCAAACGCCGAGACCGCGCCGGTAGAGCGAACGCCGACCGTGAACCCCGAGTCTGACCACGCCGCAGTCGACGCATTTACGCCCGTGCCGAGCGCGTAGTTGCCGCGATCGAGCACCGTCGAGACGTACAAGTTCGCGAGTTGCGGATCGGCGAACGTCGCGTCGGCAAAAGAAAAACTACCGGCATACTGCGACGTCCCCGATGCAAACGTACGCCCTTGTTCGCTGCCTGCCGCGATTGCGAGCGATTGACCCGCGCCCGGGGAGAAACTCGCCGAAAGATCTGCGCGTTGGCGCGACTCTTCGTCGTTGCTATACGATCCGAGGACGGTCCCGAGATTATCCGACCCGATTTGCGCGCGCGCGATGGCATCGCTGCCGAGCGTCGCTACCTGCCAGTTCGAGTCGCTTCCGAGAGGACTTGCCGTCACGGTGCCGCCGCCGGCCTGGTCGCCATAGAGATACGCATTGCTCGCATCGCTCAGCGTCGCGGTTCGTTCGAACTGCGCCGGCACGAGCTCGTATGGCGAACTCCCGTTGACGACATCGTAGTTGGCGGCCCCGTCGTCGACCAGCAGCGAGCCGCTGGGCGAAAGCCCGCGGTCGCTCAAACGGGAACCGGGGTACGGGTCGTCGCTCTGTTGCAGCAGGGTGAACGGCCGAAGCGCCAAGGCCGACTCGACGTGGGCATACGGCAGATTTTCGAGATCGCTGGCGGAGGGCGAGTCCGCCGCCAGAGCGTCGTAGCGCTGGACGATCACGACGACCGGCTCTCCCGGGCGCGCGGCGACGGTCGCTGGACCGCAGTAGCGGCAAGTGACGAGGACCGAAACGACCCCCGAGGCCGCGAGCACGAAAGTACCCTGCGCGTCGGTCGTCGTGCGGAGAGGCGGTTGGTTACCTCGACGCCCGAGGACCCCAGCTCCGGCTACGGCAACGCCGCGCTGATCCCTCACGGCGCCCACGACCAACGGCGTTTGAGCTCGCGCCGGTGACGCAACGAACGTGGTCATCAGGAGCGCCGTCGCGCACGTCAGCCGGCGATTCACGGATTCTTTAGACTTTCGGCTATGATGGGAGTAGTGTCAAGAAGCCTCGTCCGCCCCGTCCTCGTCGCAGCGCTGCTCGCCCTTCTCATGATTTGCGGGCGCTTCGCCGTGGCCGGCGCCGCCTCGGTGGGAGATGCGCTCACCGGGGCTCTCGTGCCTTCAGCGGCCCCTTCGCTGCTTGGGCCAATTACCTCGGCGGGCCGCGTCGGCTGGGAATGCAAGCCCGAGCGATCGGCCTCGTCGGCCGGCTGGCACGAAGCCGAATTACCTCCGCACAGCGGTAGCCCCTGATCGATGCGTCCGTTGCTGGCCGTCGCCATCATCTGGGGACTCATGGCGGCTGCGGCAGCGGCACAGACCTATTCGCCACAACGGCCGCTTCCGAGAACGACCTCGATGCCGGCGTTGAGGGCTCTGGCCACGCAACGCGAGATCGAAGAGCGATTCAAGGTCGGGATCGACGCCGAGGCGCGCGGCGACTGGACCTCCGCCGTTGCCGAATTCAATCGCATCGTCGCGCTAAATCCGCCCGAACCAAAAGGTTCGACCGCGCGCTACGACCTTGCGATCGCCTATGCCAATCTCGCTCGCTATGACGACGCCGCAACGGAGCTGCGCGCCGCTCTCGCGCTCGATCCCGCATTCCTGGCGGCGATGGCGAATCTCGTTGCCGTCGATATAGCTCGCGGCGATCTCGAACAAGCACGCCAAGTCGCCGATCGCTATGTAACGTTAGATCCCGACTCGGCCCGCGCGCTCTACTCTCGCGGCATCGTCGCGCTGCGCGGCGGCGATGCCGTCACCGCTCGCGAAGACTTCGGAAAGCTTCTTCGCAACAACCCATCCTATGCCGTAGCACATTACGACCTCGCTTTGGCCGAGGAACGTCTGGGCCGCTACGACGCCGCGGAACGCGAGCTGCGTTCCGCTCTTTCGCTCGCGCCGGCTTACGCACGCGCGAGATTCGCGCTCGGCGTCGTTCTGCTGAGGGAAGGAGAGCACGGCGCGGCAAGAAACGAGTTCCAGCAAGCGACGCTCGATGCCGCGGGCGACCCCGCCCTGCAAAATATTGCTGCGGCGGCTCGCGATTCGATCCCAGTTCCGTAGGGCCTTTAGACTTTCTTCATCCGGGCACGTTAGCATACCAGCACAAAGCAAGCTTTTTGGAGGTTCCATGTCAAAACGAATTGCCGCCGTCTCATTGGCCATTGTGGCCGCAGGGCTCGCCGCCTGCGCCGGACGCGACGCAAGCCAAGCCGGCGGAAACTCTTTCGCGCTTCCTTCCTTCAGTAAGAGCATAGCGATCGTCGCAACGCTGCCGGC
>JBEKRW010000015.1:0-18701 GCA_049517595.1 Candidatus Cybelea sp.
CCGAAATCGCAGGTCGTTATCGGCCCGCATGGCGCAATTTATGGGACGACCGCGCGGACGGTCTTCGAGTTGTCGCCGACGCATTCGGGTTATGCCGAACGCACATTGTATCGTCTGCGCCACTGGGTCGACGGCGCCGACCTCACCGGCACGCTGCTCGCCGGGAAAAACGGCGTTTGGTACGGTACGGCACAGAATGGCGGCCCGACTCGCTGCGGTACCGTGTTCGCGCTTTCCCCCAGTGGCTCGACGTATGCGTTCAAGCTGCTCCACGTCTTCCGCTGCCATCGCGACTTTGCAAAAGGTGCGTTTCCGCAAGCCGGTGTCATCGCGGACGAGCGCGGCGCGCTGTACGGCACGACCTATAATGGAGGCAACCAGGGATGCAGTTTGGGCGGCTGCGGGATCGTGTATAAACTTGTGCGTTCGGGCTCCCATTACGTCGAGAGCGTCCTTTGGAGTTTCCTGCCTGCAAACGACGGCAACGAGCCTTTCGGAGGACTCGTCGCCGACGCGAGCGGGGCAATCTACGGAACCACCGGTTTCGGCGGCCGCGCAGGTGTTCCCGGAGGCGTTTTCGGCACCGTTTTTAGAATCACACGATGAACGGCCCATCCTCTGGCGCGAACTAGAGGCGTCGCCGATGTCGGCTCGTTCCCTGAACGCTCTGAGAGGGCTGCATTCGTAAAATGAGCCCTCTCGCTATACCGGAGTGCGTGCGCTTACGGCTGTGTCGCCACCGGAATCATAAGATGTGCGTAGGGCGTGTTCGCCCACATTACGAACGGCTTCGTGGGGTCAGGGTCGGCCGTCATCGGGTACCCCATGGTTGCGGCGGCAGGACCGACTATCATAACGTGCGGGCCAGTCGTCACCCAATGGTTGGTCGCGGTCTGAGCCGTGTCGTAAGGGTTGGTGTTACTTGCCCCGTCATCTCCACCCAGCATGTAGACGAAGCCCACGCTGCTGGGCGCCGTTGTGTGAGCCATTAACGCCTGCGCCCACGCCATCGCGTTCTTGTCTGCGCACATTGCGGTTTTGGGGTCCAACAGCATGCAAGTAAACCCATTAGTGCCAGCCTGGACGGTTCGCATGCCTCCGCCTTTTTGCATTTGAACAATCGTAGCACCCTGCACCACGGCTGCCGGAGCAGCAGGCATCACCTTGGCAATGTAATCTGAATCCGACGTTTGCTGAGCTTGAACGGTACCGAGACTAGCTATAAATGCAGCCGCAACGAGCGGGCCGCACAGAGCGTATCGAAACATAGTTCCTCCTCCAAGAAGTGCTGTCATGGAGAATACCGGCGGAAAACGGCAAGCCCCTTCTGTTCTGCGTTCGGATCGCGCGGAACCCGTATTCACGCGCAACAGCCTTCTTCTGCGCCGCAGCTACGGCGCTGGCTTCAAAGGCACCGCTCGCCTGCCTGTAAAACAAGTGCCCGCGGTGGTTGAACCTATCGTCATCCGTCGTGCCTTGGGCTCCGACTTAGAGTTGGTTCGCATCATCTACAACGAGGGAATCGAGGACCGCGTGGCCACGCTAGACCTCAACCCTAGATCGCCGGGCGACATTGCCGAATGGTGGACCCAGCATGACGAGCGGTACGCTGTCATAGTCGCTACGGAGTCGGACGCGGTTGTCGGATGGGCATCACTCAATCGGTTCTCACACCGTTGCGCGCACTCGTCCATCGCAGACCTATCGGTTTACGTCGCTCGTAAGCATCGTGGTAAAGGCATCGGGTCCGCTTTGCTCCATCGTTTGGCCGAAGAGGCTCGGCTCAGCGGTTTTCACAAGATCGTCCTGCACGCCTTAAACGATAACGAACACGGAAAGCGCCTTTACCGCAAAGCTGGATTTAACGAGGTCGGAGTTTTCAAGGAGCATGGCCTGCTGGACGAGCGGTTTGTCGATGTTGTCGCGATGGAGCGATTGTTGCCATGACTTTGGAAGACGTTTCTTTGTTTCCAACCCTCAAGACACGTCGCGGCAATAACTTTATGCGAACCTATCTTTGTATGGCAGCCCCTGAGCGCCAGGCCTTTCGCCGGCCGATCAAGTACGCCACGGCCGCACCATGACGCTCGACGAGGCCCTGAATCACCACTTCGGTTACACGACCTTTCGTCCGCTGCAGCGCGAGATCGTCGAGGCGACGATGGCCGGAGGCGACGTCGTAGCACTCCTGCCGACCGGCGGCGGAAAATCGCTCTGCTATCAATTGCCGGCGCTGCTCGAGCCGGGGCTCACGCTGGTTATCTCGCCATTGATCGCATTGATGAAGGATCAAGTCGATGCGCTGGAAGCCAACGGCATTCCGGCGACCTTTCTCAACAGCTCGCTCGATTCGTCGGCGACCGCGGATCGGCTGGCAGCACTCGACCGTGATGCGTACCGCCTGCTGTATGTCGCTCCCGAGCGCACCGTAATGGCGGCGTTTCTCGCTCGCTTGGAGGGCTGGAACTTGCGCCGCGTAGCTGTCGACGAAGCGCACTGCGTCAGCGAATGGGGGCACGACTTTCGCCCCGAGTACCGCCAGCTCGCATCGCTGCGTTCGCGCTACCCGGATATTCCGATTTTGGCGTTGACCGCGACCGCGACGGCGCACGTGCGTGACGACATCGAGCGCTTCCTCGAACTGCGCAAGCCGCGCCGCTTCGTTGCAAGCTTCAACCGGCCCAATCTGCGCTATGCCGTCTTCGAAAAGGCGGACGCCGTTAAACAGTTGCTGTCTTGGTGTACGGCTCGTGCCAACGAGAGCGGCATCGTCTACGTGCAGAGCCGCAGCTCGGCCGAAGACCTGGCGGCGAAGCTTTCCGCGGCCGGCATCTCCTCTCGCCCCTACCACGCGGGCCTCTTGCCCCTTCAGCGCGCTCGCCACCAAGAGCTATTCATTCACGATGAGATCCGCGTTATGTGTGCGACGATCGCCTTCGGCATGGGCATCGACAAGCCGAACGTGCGCTACGTCGTGCACTACGATCTTCCCAAGAACGTCGAAAGCTATTACCAAGAGACTGGGCGTGCCGGCCGCGACGGCCTCGCCAGCGATTGCGCGCTCTTCTTCAGCGCAGGTGATGCCGCGAAGCAGCGCCATTTCATTCGTCAGATAGAGAATTCGCAGGAACGCGATAAGGCCGAGCGCCTTCTGCGACAAATGCTCGATTTTGCAGCGACCACGCATTGCCGGCGCAGTCACCTGTTGCGCTATTTCGGCGAGGACGCGGTTGCGAACCAGTGCGGAAACTGCGATAATTGCCTGCAGCCTCCACAGCAAGTCGACGGCACGGAGATCGCTCGAAAGCTGCTCTCATGCATCTATCGCGCGCGCGAGCACAGCGGCTTTTCCAGCGGTGCGCACCACATCGTCGACGTGCTGCTGGGAAAGCGGACCGACAAGGTCATCGGATGGGGACACGATCGCCTATCGACCTTCGGAATCGGTGCCGCACAGAGTAAAGCCGAATGGATGGCACTGCTCTCGGAGCTCATTCGGACTGGCTGCGTCGACCAGGACTCCGAACATCGAACTTTGTTCGTAACCGGGGAAGGATTGCGTGCGCTCAAAGAGCGCCGTGCATTCGCTTTTGCCATGCCACGCTTCGTCGCCAAGACGGAGAAGCGTCGCAGCCGGCGGCTTCGGGAACTCTCGACCGTCCATGACGACGCACTATTCGAGAGATTGCGCGGCCTGCGCAAGCGCCTGGCAGACCATCAAGGCGTTCCGCCCTATGTCGTCTTTTCCGACGCGACGTTACGGGAGCTGTGCGTGCGCCAACCAGGGACGCTGCAGGCGTTTCGGCAGATCGGTGGCGTTGGTGACGTCAAGCTCGAGCGTTATGGTGCCGCCTTCGTCGAGGAAATACGATCGTTTGACGGGTAGAGGCTATTCGTCGTCAACCGGCTCGTACGACGGCGGCAAGTGAATGAAATACGACCTTGGATACTTCGCCTTGAACGGTTTGAACCGGCGCGGCTGCTGCGTGAAGTCAAAGCTGTCCGAAAGGCTCGCCGAGCGCCTGTCCGTGTAACCCTGGGATGCCGGACCGATCTCCGGCAGATCGTAGACCTCCTCGATGAACCTCAGCATGCTTCCCCATTCGTACTGGGTGTGCGAAACATAGCCGGCTCCCGACGGCCCCTTCCTCGCATAGGGCGAGATGATCAGGCACGGAACGCGAATGCCGAGGCCGCGGTAATCGAGCTGCGGCGGAGACGCGTTGTCGTACCAGCCGCCCCACTCGTCCCACGTTATCACGATCGCGGTCGAATCCCAGAACTGACTCTTGCCGATCTCGTTGACGATCGCAGTGATCCAGGAGGGGCCTTTGTCGCTGAAGGTACCCGGCAAATCTGAATCGTCGCGCCTCGGGATCACCCAAGTGACCGGCGCGAGTTCTCCGCTATCGATATCGGTTAGGACGCTGGTCTCGGGCGCGATGATGTCCTTGTCCCAATCCGGGCCGTACCGTACGTACGATATCGTTTCGAACGGCGCGTAGAGGCCGCCATTGAGCTGCCGCTTGATGTAAAAGCGCCAGGGAATCCCCGCGGCGTCGAGCACGTTAGCGATGCTGTTGAACTGCGTAAAACATGGGAACGGTCCGTTGCCGCGGCCTATCTGGCGGGAGTTACTGACGAGCGAGCTTCTCGTTTGCGGCGGTGCATCGCAGTCGTTTGGGGCGTGGGTGGGCTGGTTGACGATTGCCTCGGTAGCGCTGAGCTCGTCGTTCGACGCTACGGCCATGATATGCGAGGCGTAGCTCCCACCGAACTCGCTGGGAAACATCGCGTCCGCGAGCACGTACTGCTGAGCCATCGCCCAATAGGGTGCGATCTGCCGGTGATCGATGTAGGCGTAGGCCGCGTAGTTGTCGCCTGGACCGGTGTGGAACCCGTCCATCTTCCCTTGGTCCCAACCCCCTATCGCCGACTGCCAGATATGCGGCAGGTCGGGGTTCGTCTCGAACGTCGTCTGGTGGAGCTGCACCTTCACGCGCTTGTGGTTGTGAATCGCATACCCAAAGAGCGGCGCGTTCGCGCCGGGGAAACCGGCGAAGAAGTTCTCGAAGCTGCGATTCTCCTGCATCAGGATGACGACGTGCTTGATCTTACCGGCAGCGGTCGAGTTGCGGTGCACGGTCGGCGTCGCCGATTGCGGCAAGGGCACGGCCTGAGGAAATGAGTGTAGGCCGCTCGTAGAGCAGCCTGCCGTTAGTCCGAGTGTAAGGGTAACCGAAAGCAGCTTGGTCATGGCCAACATCTCCCTTCGCAAGCTCCGGCTCGAAGCACGCGTACCTTCGCCGCCCATACGCTTGCCCCTACCGCTAGTTACTCTTCGTCGACGGGCTGTTCTTCGTCGGATGCCGGCTCGTCGAGGAATGACGACGCGGGGTACTTTGCCGTAAACGGGGCGAACGGACGCGGCGGCTGCGTGAAGTCGAAGCTGTCGCTCAAGCTGTTGGCGCGAGAATCCGTGTAGCCGGCGGAGCTCGGTCCAATTGGCGGCAGGTCGAAGGTCTCCTCGATGAAGCGCAGGATGCTTCCGTCCTCGTACTGGGTGTGCGAGACATAACCTAGCGTTCCCGTACCTTTCTTGGAGAAAGGCGAGATGATCAGGCAGGGCACGCGTATCGCGAGTCCGCGAAAGTCGAGTTGCGGCGGCGCTGCGTTATCGTACCATCCGCCCCAGTCGTCCCAGATCACGACGATCGCACTCGTGTCCCAAAAGCGGCTTTCGCCGACTGCGTTCACGATCGAGGCGACCCACGATGGACCCTTGTCGCTATGGGCGCCGGGATGGTCGGAGTTCTTGTGATTGGGCGTGACCCACGTTACTTGGGCGAGCTGCCCGTTCGGAATATCCTTGAGGATCTTCGTCTCAGGCGCGACCATGTCGGCATTCCAGTCCTCGCCGTTACGCACGTACGAGATCGCCTCGAACGGCGACCAGATTCCAGCTTTGAAGAGCTTGGTCACGTAGAAGCGCCACGCAATCCCTCCGTTATCGAGTACGTTGGCCATTGTGTCGAACTGCGTGAAGCACGGAAACGGCCCATTGCCGCGCCCGACATTGCGGCTCTGATTAACGAGCGAGCTCTTCGTGCCGGGGGGCGAGTCGCAGTCGTTGGGGCTATGCGTAGGGTAGTTGACTTGCGCATCGGTGGGATCCATGTTGTCGGTCCCCGCGACCGCCATCAGATGACCGGTATAGCTGCCGCCGAACTCCGTGGGGAACATCGCATCGGCAAGCACGTACTGATTGGCCATATCCCAATAGGGCTGGACCTGCGAACGCTGCACGTAGGCGTAGGCCGCGTAGTTCATGCCCGGCCCGCCATGGAAGTTGTCCATCTTTCCTTTGCTCCAGCCCTTGATCGCCGATTCCCAGTTATGAGGGAGGTTCGGGTTGGTTTGAAAAGTCGTCTGATGAAGATCGACCTTCACGCGCTTGTGCGAGTGAATCGCATAACCGAACGTCGGCGCGTTGGCGCCGGGATAGCCTGCGAAGAAGTTCTCAAAGCTCCGGTTTTCCTGGATGATGACGATGACGTGCTGGATGTAGCCGTGCGGCGACTGATGCTTGACGCGAATCTGCGACAGCGGGCTTCCGCTCGGCGGAACTCCCGACTGCGCATACGGCTGAGAACCCGATGCAGAACAGCCTGCGATAATCAACGCGAGCGCAGAAAGCGTGCGAACCGGCCGAGCACCCATAGACGCCTCCGAACGGGATCAGGCTTTACGCGTTGGTTCGCCGGTTTTGCGATGCCACCCTACGGCAGTCGCCGCGATGCAGGTGACTCATAACCTGACGGCGCATAGGGTCAGTCCCCATTGCTTTTGGAGTTTTGGAGCGGTCTGCAGCGATCTCTCGGAATGCTGCAAGGCCTTTTGGGGCTTGGAGCGGCCTGTAGCACTTCTCTCTCGGGGATTGCCGCAGGCTTTTTCAATTGCGATCGCGGTGGGAGCCGCCATCACCATGCGCTTGGCATGGGAGGCAAGGAGTGCCTATTACGGAACGTCTTCGGGCAATAATCTCCGGAGTTAAATGAAGCGCATCGTAATACAAAGGGAGCTCCCTCATGAATCGTAGTCGGTTCCTGGTTGCCTCGTCGTCGGCGGCCGCGTTGGCCGCCTGTTCGTCGTCCGGCGGCGTACTAACGCCTCCGTCACTCCAGGCACGCTCGAGCAGCGGGACGCGGTTGTCGACGTCGACGTTTACGCGGCTGGAGATCGCCGAGTTCAGTAAGCAGCACAAGCTGGTTGCATCGCTACGAAAGGGGATTAAGGCGCTGCGGGCGATTACAGATCCGCGCAATACCGGCAGCTACACCTACTGGCATTACAGCCACTGGATGCCCAGCGGCAAACCCCCTGAGGACATGAAGGCCGTATGGGATCAGTGCAGGCATAAGCAGTCGTACTTCGAGCCGTGGCACCGCGGCTTTCTGTACTACTTTGAACAAGCGCTACGCGCGGCCTCGGGCGATCCGGACTTTGCGCTCCCCTACTGGGACTACTACAAGAACCCGAATCTTCCCGAGATCTTTGCCAATCCGATGCTTGGCAACGGGGAAGCAAACCCGCTCTACTGGGCGGACCGTCAGCGCAATATCGTTGAGGGCTTAATTTTCAAAGCATTCCAAGACGACATCACCGTGTTCCCGTGGGGACCGGGAGAGACGTATGAGGACTTGGTCGAGCGCAATCCGCACGGTCGGGTACACTCCCAGATCGGGGGGTCGATGGGAAGGGTTCCCACGGCGCCTGCCGACCCGATATTCTTCCTCCATCACTGCAACATCGATCGGCTGTGGTCGGCCTGGGTCGCGGCCGGTGGAAAGCGCAGCATGCCACCGCGAGACTCACGTTGGTGGGACGAGACGTTTGCATACAATCTCGACCGGTCGTGGAGCGTCAGCGTCGAGCAGATGGAAGACACGCAGAATCTGGGTTACATGTACAACGATCTCTCACTGCCGGCGCCGCCGCGCGGTGCCTCGCTGCCGCTGCGACCGCCGGTCATTGCTACCGGTGCAGCAAACGCCGCCGGCCCGATCGCATTGGATTCAAACTCGATCACGGTAGAGATTCCTCTCGATAGTCGCGTCGCCGCGGCGAGATTCATCGACGTCGTGCTCGACGGAGTTACGCTCTCGGAACTCGGTGAGCGAGGCGGCTACTCCTATAACGTATATGCAAACCTTCCGGCGACGCGCACGCCTATCTCCCAAGAGTCAAGCTTTGAAATCGGCGAGTTGGGCAGCTTCGAGCTTTCAATGCCGCGCATGAACGGGATGGCGATGCTTCCGGGCGGCGCAAGGACACTGCGGTTCGCGGCGGTTGGCCCCGGATCGTCACTGCTGCTGTCCTTCGTCGCCTACGCGTCGCCGGCTGGGGTTTCGCGCGGCGCCGAACTCGTTCGGATCGGCCGAATCAGCGTCGTGCCTCGTTAATAGACCGCAATAGACCGCGCTTTTGTCACTCGAGTTCGATCGGATCCGGTTTGTC
Source organism: Candidatus Cybelea sp. (assembly GCA_049517595.1). GTDB lineage: Bacteria > Vulcanimicrobiota > Vulcanimicrobiia > Vulcanimicrobiales > Vulcanimicrobiaceae > Cybelea. The sequence continues at coordinate 8,518 of JBEKRW010000015.1, forward strand.
TCGAATCGATAGCCCGAGACTGCGATGATATCGCTCGCTCTCCGAAAGCGCCTCGACGATATCGTCGCGGTTGCCATGATCGGCCAGCAGGCTTCGCAGTTGTTCGCGGCTCTCACGTAAGTCCCGCGCGTAGGCCTCCAGCACGGGGCCGGGCGTGTCGTTATGTGCGTCTGGCGGGCGGCTCAGCCAACGCTCCATAGCTTCGTATGCTGCTAGCCCCTTACGTTGAGCTTCTAACAGCTCGTTGCGATATACGCTCATGAGTCACTCACAGATTTCGCGGCTTTCGACGCCGGGGTCCGCCGGCCTCGGCCGCCGCTCGTCATGTCCCCCACGCACACAAAGTTACCGTCACAAGCGCGTGCCTTCGCTTGTTAAGAGCAAGTAACACCAGCCGGAGGTATGCTCTCATGAAGTCCACTCGGCGACACGTCCTTTTTGCAACGATGTTGGCTCTTCTCACGGCCATCGCACGGCCCACCCCCGGCTGGACGGCAAATGTCAGCTACGAAAAGATGGCCCCGCTCAGCCGGTACCTCATGAGCGATCGTCAAGCGGAAATCGATCTGGCGCGGAGCGCCGCACCGGCGGCCATATCGTTGCACGCGACCATTCTCGTGCTCGGCGACCGCGGCTACGAAACCGCCGAAAAGGGCACCAACGGCTTTACGTGCCTCGTCGAGCGTTCGTGGATGTCGCCGTTTGATTCCAGCGAGTTCTGGAACTGGAAAATGCGCGGGCCGATTTGCTACAACCCGGCGGCGGCACGCAGCGTTCTGCTCTACACGCTCCAACGCACCCAAATGGCGCTCTCGGGCGCGAGCAAATCACAGATGCTCGATCGCACCAAAACCGCCGTTGCCGATCGGCAACTGCCGGCGCCGGAGCCGGGCTCCATGTCGTATATGATGTCCAAGCACGGCGATCTGGGCGACGGCGTCGGGCCGTGGTTGTCGCACTTAATGTTTTACGCGCCTAAAGCCGACGGTGCGAAAGGCGGGGCGAGCTGGGGAGCAGATTTGCCGGCGTCGCCCGTTATACTCGACACTTCACGCCGCGTCGTACCAGAGCCGGAAACGATCTTCATGGTCCCGGTCGCTCACTGGTCCGACCGAACGGTCGCACCGCCCACGTAACCTCGATTCACAGCCGCGCGTAGCCGCGGGAAACCGCGGCTACGCGCTATAACCGACTGCTATGAATCGGACAAGCCTTTTCGAATAGGAGCAGACCCCGTTCGCCGCCAGGCAGCGTCTGCACCAGTTCGACCATCCCGACGGCCACGAAGGCCAGAACCCCAAAGATCATGAGACGCATGCTAATTGAACGCTCGGGCGCGCAATCCGGATGAGGCCCCTACTCGGTATCGACGGCTTCGTACGACGGCCGTTGCTTCTCAAAATATTGCCGCGTATAGACCGCGGGAATCGGTTTAAACGTCCGCGGCGCCTGCGAAAAGTCGAAGCAGTCGAGGATATTGGCTGCGCGCGAATCGGTCGTCCCCAGGTTCCCCAATCCCCAGATGTGCTCTACGAACTTCAAGATGCTGCCGAACTCGTACTGAGTGTGCGAGATATAGCCGCTCTTCGACTTTCCCTCGCGCGCAAATGGCGAGACGATCAGCATGGGGACTCGAAAGCCCAAGCCTCCCAGCCGATTAAAGAACGGCGGCTTCACGTGATCGTAGAAGCCGCCCCAATCGTCCCACACGACGATCACCGCCGTCGAATCCCAATACTTGCTTTCGCCGATCGCATTGACGATGCTCGCAACCCACGAGGGGCCCGTATCCGAGGCATCTCCCGGATGGTCGGAGTTCACGTCGTCGGGCACGACCCACGATACGGCCGGCAACGTACCGCCCGAGATGTCGCTGAAAATAACCGTGGGCTGGTGCGTGACGTTCGTATGCCATTCGGGACCTTCGCGAACGGCTTTGATCGCGTCGAACGCGTCCCACAGCGCCCCCGTCCCATGCGGCTCGGGCGGCGAGTAGTACTTCCACGTAACCGATTTTGCGTCGAGCAGATCGCGGATCGTCCGATACTTCAGGCATGGAAAAGGCCCGGCATCGGATTCATATTTCGGGGGACTTCCGGCGATCAGAAGGGACGTCACGGTTCCCGCCGGTGCATCGCATCCCCACGGCATGTGCGTGGGAAAGTCCACCAATGCTTCGGTCTTCATCGCGTCGATCGTGGTGGCCCCGGCAATCAAGTCTTGGTGAGCCGTGAAGCTTCCGCTGCCTTGTGTCGCAAATACGTGATCGGCCAAGACGTACTGATCAGCGATCGTCCAGTACGGTTGAATTTGCGACGGCCGGACATATTGATAGGGCTTCTCCCCGGCGGAACCGGGGCATTTCTTGCCGCCCCCGGTCAAACTAAAACCGTCCATCGCACCGTGGTCGTAATCGGTGAGGTAGTTTCCATAGCCGTGTCCAAAGTCGCACACGCCGTCGAGAGCGACGGGCTTGAGAGCGACGCGGACCTCCTTGGATCCGGTTTTTACCATCCCGTATCGCGTCCCGTCGGCGCCGGGGTAGGTCGCAAATAAGTTGTCGAAGCTGCGGTTTTCTTGTATCAGGATCACAACGTGGCGAATGTATCGCTTTACGCCCTCCGCTTCGTGTATGGGCAACGCGTCGCGACGTTGGGGGATCACGTCGAACGCAGCCGGCGCCGGACCCTTGCAGCCCCCCAGCACTCCAGCGACGGCGACTAAGGAAATTGCGCAAAAACGCCCGAGATTCGGCGGCATGCTAAGCCGTTCGACGCTTGCGAGGTTTCCCTGCGCCGGCGACGCTAAGGGAGCACCTCATAGTAGGCGCTCATGCCCGCGTCCATGTGGTCGGCGACGTGGCAGTGGAAAAGCCAAGTTCCGAGGTCGTCGGGCACCATATCGACCGTCGTCATCTGCGCCGGCATCAAGGTGATAACGTCGGTGCGCTGCCCGCTCCACAGCACGGTGTTTCCATGCCAATGGGGCGTATGGAAGTCGAAGCCGTTGCCGACGTCAATAACGTACCAGCGGACGCGTTGGCCTTTTTCCATGGAAATCTTCGGCCCGTTTGCATAAATGTAGCCGTTGATCGTAAATTTAAAGTTTCCGTCGGCAAAGCCTAATCCGGTCAGCGTCGGTGCGCCGTTGGAGTCGATTCCGATAAACTCCGATCGCTTCGCCTTTTTGAGCGCCGGATCGTAGGTGGCGACGTTCCCGTTATAATACCAACTTTGATTCTCGTTGAAGACGCGATAGAGCGTCACGACTTCGCGATCGACGTCTTTTGGCGTTCCGTCGGGCCGTGCCATCCCGCGGGCGGTGACGACGATCGCTCCGACCAACCCTGAGTCTACGTCCTTTTGTTCGTCCACGTGCGAGTGGTAGAGCCATACGATCGAGCTGCCGTCGCTGGGGCCGGGCCCGGCACGCTCGGGAACTTGCCACGTGTAGCTATACGTTTGCCCGGGCGCGACGGCGCCGCTCATCTTGTCGGTCGCCGAACTGCCGTCGTTATATGCCATCCCCTCTGAATTCTTTGCGTAAAACACTCCGTGCGGATGGATGCTATACGGGCGCGACGCTTGATTTTTGAAGACCACCTTGATCGCGTCGCCGACCTCGGCATGAATGATTGGACCCAGGATGCCCAGGTACGCATCGTTGGGCGATCTCGGTTTGAGCGTTTGAAACGTGCCATCGGTGTATTCGCGGTAGACCGCCTTGCGATAGACGCTGCCGATGTGGTCGGCGTCGTGAACCGCATACGGGCTCGCCATCGCGTCGAAAGGCTTGCCGGTGACCTGGTCGATCCCGCTTGGAGCGTAGTTCCACGTGACCTCGTCGGCCGCGATGTAATACGTTCTAACGGTACCATCGGCCAAAGCCACAGCCGGTGCCACAAGATAAAACGCCATGGCAGCCACGGCGATACACAGAGAGCGCATGTTCACGGACTCCTTCTCCTCGTAGAGTCCGCAAAATCGCCGCTTACTTCCTTCCTTGCCGACCGCGCGCCCGATTTTAAGCCGATATCATAGCGAAAAACGCTTCGGCACGCGGGTCCTCGCGTCGAAGGTCCTTCCCGCAATAGCCTGGTTCTCGCCAAGCGCAGAATGCTTCCGCAAACGCCTCGTAAGCGTTCGTCCTCGCATAATCGGTAATCGGCTTGACCGGACCTACCCAACCCAGGATTTCGTGCAAGGCGTGCCCGAGCTCGTGCCTGACCGTCCAGATGTTTGCCGCGCGCTCGGTGGGCAGCACGATCGTCGTTCGTCTGCGATCGGCCGGCAAATGCTTTTGAGTGAAAAGATAGTCGCAGTACGCTATATCGCGAAGGCTCCGCCCGTCGTCACTCGTCTCGATGGACGTTAGCCCCGCCCACACCGGATCGACGCCGCACAAAAAGTCGACGTGCTCGACCCGTTCGCGGATGGACGCGGGCAGCGCACCGAGCGCACCGACGATCGCGTTGTGGAATACCGGCGAACCGTAACGCCTCACGAGTAAATAACGAGGCGTGGAGGTGCAACGTTCCCCGAACGCCTCGCTTGGAGTATTAGAGGACTCTTAGAGCCTTTCGAGGCAAAGCGCGCCGCGCTTTAGCGTGGCCGGAGCACGAGCGTGCCGGCCGCGTTCTTGGCGACCGCGGCCGGACCGAACGGAAGCGGTTGCAGATCGCCGGTGACCCAAGCGCGCGTGAGATCGGTGTAGTGTGACGACCCCGGCTCGCCCGACTCGCCGCTGGGAATCGCAACTCCGCCGCGATTCCAATCGCCGACGTCCCACACCGCCCGCAAGCTCTGCGCAAATCCCGGCTCCTGGAGGCGAATCGTGTACTCGTCGCCCGCACCGGGCAGCCACGCGCCATTGAGAAAGGCGAAGTTCATCGGCGCCAGCGGATGCTCGATGCGCATACCCCCGGCCTCACGCCACGGACGGCGCTGTTCGAACGCGAACGAAAACCACCCGTCGAGGTCCGATTCGAGATCGCGCGCCGCAGCGCCGTCGACTCCGCGCAGCTCGTCGAGCCGCGCGCTAAACTCGGGCGCATCGCCGAGCACCGATCCGCGGAGCATGTGCTCGAGCGCGGCCGCCCGCGAATCGGGTTCGAAGCGGCCGTCCCAGCGCCCCAGCACCGCAAGCACGCCGGTCGTAGGTTCCTGTCCGGGGTGCGCGCGGGCGAATCGCACGACGTCGTGCGCGATCTCCAGATCGATCGGGGACAGCGTGTCGAGCTGCATCCGGGCAAAGTACGCGGCATCGTACCTCGGCCGCAGGTGGAGCAGCTGCGCGATGCGGTAGGCGCGGTACGGCGGCTCGAACTGCGCAGACAAGCGGTATGGATAGGCGGATGCGTACGCCTTATTATTTGCCGAGACCAAGATCGCGTTGCGGGCCGGATTCTCTCCGGGAAGCTGCGCGAACGGGATCAGCGCGGAGCCTGCGCGCAAATCGCGCGCCGGGTGGACGTAACGCCCCCAGGCCGGATCATCGGGGACGAGCCCCGCGACGTGATAAGCAACGTGACCGCTGCGATCGGCGAGAACGAAGTTCTGCGGTGACCCGCGGTAGTTCGCGACGATCCGCAGTGCAGCCCCAATATCCGGCGCGCGATCGAGCGCCAGCACCGTCGCAATCGCCGAACGCCTCTCCGCATAGACCGGCCAGCGCACGAGAGCAACCGCCCAGCTCGAATTGTCGTTCGGCACGGAGAAGTCGCGCGCCGTACGATAGTATGACGCGATTACATCGCGCGCAAAGCGCACGCGAAACCGCTCCGTCACCCAAGATCCGCGGTTGAGGTGAGCCGCCGCAAAGACGCTCGTCGTCGCCATCTCGGCATTCGTCAACGCCCACGCGAGGCGCGCGTTATGGCCGAGGACGATGCCAGGAATCCCGGGAATCGTCGCGCCCGCCGCGTGCATTTGCGGCGATTCGACGTCGGCGAGGTACCAGATACCGGGAATCGTCATGATCAAGTGTGGGTCGTTTGCAATCAGCGCGTGCCCGTCGACGCTCCGCCCCGAACCTGCGGCCCAAGCATTGCTGCCGATTGCATCGTGCTGCGGCCGCATCGCAACCTCCGGTCTGCAGTCGCTCGGACGGGCGGGTGGCGGTTGCGCGTTCCGCGCGCCGGCGATCGTCACGTCGTACCGGGCATCCGACAACGGGAAGACCGCATCGAAACAGCGAGGCCCGCGCTCGCGCCAAACGGCATCGCGCGCGAAGACGTCGTGCCACGAGTCGGCGAGTTCGAGCGACACGACGATCGAGACTGCCAGCGAATCCTTGGGCGTCCAGGGCGCGGGCTGGTAAAGCAGCATGCGAAACTCGACGGGCACCGGCTGCGACGCCGCGGCCGCATTAATGCCGTCGCTGAAGGCGACGATTGCAGCGCGGTCGTTGGGCGCCAGCGCTCGCAGCTGGCGCTCGGCGATGCCCTCGATATCGACCGCTCGCTGCGCTTTATCTAGTGCCAGCGCTCTTGCCCCAAACACTTCGGCGAGCCGGCCGTACGCGTACCGGCGGCTCAAGTCGAGCTGGAAGAGCCGGTCGGAGCCCTGCGCATAGCCTTCGGCAAAATAGAGATCGTGTTGGTTTGATGCCCTGATGTGCGGGACGTCACGGCGATCGCGCACGATCGAGACCGGAGCGTAAACGCCCTTCACGACGACGGCGCCGCGCGTCACGGCGGATGCGTGCAATCCTGCGTCGACGGTCGCGGCATACCCGCCCACGATCGCCAGCAAGCAGACGGCGAACGCCACCGCGTGCCGCTTCAGCGCCGCGGCGATCGCCGCGGGCGGAGTTGGGTCGGCGCTTCGGATTAATCGAGGGTCGGGTCGCTCGAAGAAACCCACCTTCATTCAGCGTCCGGTAGCGCCGGCCCGTGACCGGCCGGCGAATCTAGGACTTCGTGCAGGTCTCCTTGACGTTGACGACGCGACCGTTCGTTTCGGTGAACGACGTGGTCATCGTCTTCTTCGTGTCGCTCTCTTTGACATAGACGAGCGGCGCGTAGGAAGCGACGTCCGGCGCCTTCGTCTGGATCGCGTACGTCCAGGTTTTCTTCATGCCGGTCGCCATCGGCGCCGTCTCCACGCTATAGCCTCCCGTGTCGCTGGTCGTTATCATAACCCAGCGCTTCGCTTGCGCATCGTACGTGATCTTGGCTTGGCTGTGGAATTCTCGCGGAATCCAGGACGCCTTGTGCGTCGTGTTGTCGCGCACGATCCAATAGCCGCTCGGGTCCATTGAAAAGACCTGCGTGATGCTGAACGGTCCCGGACGGCGAGAGCTAGAATCGGAGCATTGCCACGTGCCGATTAAGAAGCTGAGTCCGGACAAATCGGGCTTAGGGGCCATCGGAACCGGCGTCCCCTCGACCTTCACCGTGGCGGCAAAGGCCGATGCACCCGTCGCCATGAGCAACGCCGCAAGCGCCGCGTAAACGCGCTGAGAAATTTTCATTCTTAAAACACCCTCCATTTCGCCTGGCCCCTTCGGAGCCAAGCGGCCGCCTCCTATCGAGGGTCGAACTCTAGGTGAATCTCAGCCGGTGTTGTACGCGTTCGATGCAGTGTACGCCAGGTAGAAGGCGATGGCAAAAACGATGACGAGCGCGAAGACGATGCCGCGGTTTGTCCGGCCCGAATGGCCTTGCGACCAGCCGTTGACCATTCCCAGCACCCCGGACAGTGCGACGAGCGCAAATGCCACGTTGAGCCGCCCGACGAAGCTGGCCGTTCCGGGCGCGGTTTGACCGGACATGAGACGATCGACCCAAATGGCGATCGCCGTGGGGAAAACCACCAAAAAGACGCCGGCACCAAAGCCTATCCAGCCTCGGCGCTTCGCGCTTTCCAGCGTCTTGAGCCGAGTGCCGCACGTCGAGCACTTGTCGGTATCGCTGCTCGGTTTGTTGCAGCGCGCGCAAAACATAGCAGGCCTATCGCTCCGCGAGCGGGCGACGTTCGATCGCGTCGCCCACTCGCGCAACTCTAGTTAGAGACCGCCGGTACCGTTGGGCGTACCCCAACCCGAAGGTCCCGAGTACTGGCCGAACTGCTTCGTTCCGGCAGCGCACAGATACGTGCCCTGCAAGCTCGAGGGACAACGGCCGAGTGATCCTTCCTTGATGTAGTGAAAGTCTTTCTTTTGGTCGGTCTTGCTGAGCTTCCAGAGATTCTCGCCGCCGTACTGCTTCGTGGAGTTGCCGGCTAGGGCGAACATGCCGGCGACCAGCGGTGAAGACACGCTCGTCCCGCCGACGGTGCCCCAGCCCGAGTTGCCATACGTGTCGTAGATGGCGGCATTCCACGCGACCGCGGAAACGTCGTTACCCGTTCGGAAGGTACAGCCTTTGTCTTTTTGCCACGACGGCTTGTTCACAACGGAGCATCCGCCGCCGCTGTCGGGCCAGACGGTTTCGATGAACTTCGAGCCGCTTGAGACGTTAAGAAACGTGCCGCCGACGGAGACGACGGTTTGATAATCGGCCGGATCTTGCATCCCGTAACCACCGTCACCGGCGCTAGCCAAATACGTTATTCCCTTCGTTGCAAAGGCGTTCCCGGACGAGGATCCCGCGCCGCCGCCCCAACTGTTGCTGACGACGGTGGCACCCAACTTCACGGCCTCGATCTCGGCGTCGTAAAGATTGGTCCCGCTATTGTCGTTGGCTTCGACCAGATAAAGCGTGCACTTCGGACAGCCTGCCGAAACCATTTCGATGTCGAGATCTTCCTCAACGCCCCAACCGGAGCTACCCTGCGGATAGTTCTTCTTCTGGCCGAGCTGGTTATATTTGGTAAACTTCGCCTTTCCGAGGCCGAATTCGGTACGGTAGGCGGCGAGGTCCGTCGCGGCGTCGGGGTTATCGTACGCGTCGACGATCGCAACCACCTGACCGGCGCCATCCTTAGTAGACGGCAGGTTGTAACGGGCCTGGAAATTTGCGGGGGTCAACCCAGAGACGTCGGGCCCGGCACCGGTCATGGACTCGATCAAGACGTCGCAGTGCATATATCCGACCGGGGTGTCTGGGCAAGCCCGGTGCGCGAGGTGCTTCGCCTGCCACTGCGGCATGGACCCAGTTGAAACGCTTGATTGGCTTGGCGACGACGGCATATTGGAAGTGCCGCCGGCGTTACATGCCGCGACGGCGAGTACCGCCACCACCGGCAAAAAGAACCTGATTTGGCTATTCACGGGAGCTCCTTTTATTCGTTAGTGTCCGAGTGTGTCGGGTCACTTCGACGCGGGGATGCTTCCTAACTTCAGAATCCCGGCGATCCTTCAGCTAGCGCCATAGGCGCAAGCGTCGATACGCTTTTTAAGAAAGCGCTGCTCCACTGGGTTGCGAGCCAGTGCGAGCGCAGTCGCAAAGTGCTCGCGCGCAATCGCGTTGTTCTCGCGGCGCAACTCGAGTTCACCCCGCGCCGCATAATAGAACGGATACCGCGCCAACCGGTCGCGGTCGTTCACGGCGTCGATCGCTTCCAATCCGGTCGAAGGTCCGCGCAGCTGCGCGACGGCGATGGCACGGTTGAGCGCAACGACCGGCGACGGCGCGATCTCCATCAACGTGTCGTAGAGGGAGACGATCGCCGTCCAATCCGTCTCTTCAAAGCGAGGCGCGGCGGCGTGGACGGCGGCGATCGCTGCTTCGACGTGATAGCGGCTGAGCTGCGTGCCGGTTGCCGACCGTTCGAGCCACGACCTGCCTTCCTCGATCATCGCTCGATCCCAGCGCGAGCGATCCTGATCGAACAACGAGCTTAAGTCGCCCCAAGCGTCGAGACGCGCCGGCAAGCGCGCGGCATCGAGGTACATGAGCGCACAGAGCGCTAACGTAGATGGCACCGCGCCCAACGGATGTTCGGCGAGCAGCCGCGTGAGCCGTATCGATTCGCGACATAAGTCGGTGCGAACGACGGCGTGGGCCGACGCGCCATGGTAACCTTCGCTGAAGATCAGATACAGGGCCCGCTGAACGACGGGGAGCCGAACGGCAAAGTCGGCTGCGTCGGCGATATCGAAGAGCACGCCCGATTCCGCCAGCGTCTTCTTGGAGCGGCTCAAACGCTTCTCAACTGCGGCGGGGCTGCTAACGAACGCGCTCGCAACTTCTCGAGAGCCAAAGCCGCCAACGAGTTGCAGTACGAGCATCACCTGTGCCG
>JBEKRW010000016.1:0-18633 GCA_049517595.1 Candidatus Cybelea sp.
ATGACGACGACATGCTTGATCGGGCTGCCGCCGCTCGAAGCGCGCTTGGCCGGAACCGGCGCGTACGCGCCGTTTGTCGGGCCGCCGCCGCCCGCGCACGCAGAGATTACGCTCGCTGCGACGACGAGAAGCGCGAGGCCGCCGGCATTCCAGCCGCGCATCACTTACTCCAGTGAAGCCAACACGTCGTCGGCATGTTCGTCGACGTTGACCTTCGGCCAAACTTTGACGATCGTCCCGCTGCCGTCGATCAAAAATGTCGAACGAGCGATGCCTTTGCTCTTCTTGCCATACATATTCTTTTCGACGATCACCCCGAATGCGTCGCACAGCTTCGATTCGGTGTCGGCCAGCAACTCGAACGGAATCGAGTATTTCTCTTTGAAGCGCTGGTGCGACTCGGCCGAATCCCGGCTGACGCCTACGATCCGCGCTTTCTTCTTCTGAAACTGCGGGTAGAGGTCGCGAAACTGCGAGGCTTCGCTCGTGCAGCCCGGCGTATCGTCTTTGGGATAGAAATAGAGAATCAGGGGGCCGCCGAGCAGATCGGTCGTCTTTAGCTCCGCTCCTCGATCGTCAGACAGGGTGACGGTGGGAAGCTTGTCGCCTTCACCAAGCAAGATTTCGCCCTTTCTCGAAGATTGTAAGGATGACTGCTCATCCGTTGGCCGTACGCCTCATCGAGCACCTGCGCGGCGGCCGGGAAATCCGCGTCCTGGAGCTCGCCTCCGGCGCCGGACGTAACACCCGGGCGCTGCGCGAAGCGGGCTTCGACGTCGTTACGATCGACGATCCCACGGCCGCCTCGGCCGCGCCATTCGCAGGCGTGCCCGGCGGGTTCGCAGCTGCGCTATCGACGCACGGGCTGCTCCACGGCACGCCGGCGATCGTCGCCGAAAACGTGTCGCAGATCGCCCGGCGGCTTGCGAAGAACGGTATGCTCTACGCAGCCTTCGGTTCCGTCCACGACGCGCGCTTTGGCCATGGGGAGCGCATCGACGCTTCGACCTTCGCGCCGTCCCATGGCGACGAGCGCGGTGTGCCCCACACCTTCTTCACCCGCGACCAGCTGGTCGCGCTCGTCGATCCGCATTTCACAATCGACTCGTTGGAAGAACACGACGCCGACGAAGTTGCAGGGTCGTGGGCGCATCGGGAACGGCCGCTCTCCGGCGCCGTTCACTGGTTCGCGGTCACCACGGTATCATAAACGAAACGACGAACGAAACGATGAGCAGGCACGCCAGCGCGCCCGCCGCCGTGATGTGGTTGCGCGAATGGTGGACCTGGTGGTGCGGGCTCTCGCGGCCCGCTCTCGCGCGACGGCGGTGGTCGAGCCAAATGAAAAGGATCGCCGCAAGCAGCAGCAAGGGGACGATCCAGCGCAGTATCTCATGGTACACGGTTGCTAGGGAACCTTAAGTCGCCTGCGAGGCGATGAGGTCCTGCATCGGACTCGACGCGTTGGCATAAAGGCGCTTGGGCATTCGCCCAGCCAGAAAGGCCTGCCGCCCCGCCATCACGGCGTGCTTCATCGCGTGCGCCATCCGGACCGGATCGCGCGCCCCGGCGATTCCGGTGTTCATCAGCAGCGCATCAACGCCCAACTCCATGGCGATGGCCGCGTCGGAGGCGGTGCCGACGCCGGCGTCCACGATCACGGGCACCGTTGCTCGTTCCTTGATGATTCGGATCGAATAGGGGTTGCAGACTCCCAGTCCGCTGCCGATCGGAGCCGCGAGCGGCATGACCGCGGCGCAGCCGATCTCCTCGAGCTGCTTACACGCAATTGGATCGTCGCCGATGTACGGCAGAACCGTGAATCCGTCGGCGACGAGTTGCTCGGCTGCAGCCAGGGTCGCGCGAGTGTCGGGATGGAGCGTCTGGTCGTCGCCGATCACCTCGAGTTTGATCAGATCCGTCGCGAGCAGCTCGCGCGCTAAGTGCGCGGTCAAGATCGCATCTTTGGCCGTAAAACATCCGGCAGTATTCGGCAAAATGGTAAGCCGGCTGCGGTCGATGTAATCGAGCATCGTTCGCCCCTGCCGGTCGTCGAGGGTGATGCGCCGGATCGCCACCGTCACCATCGCCGCGCCGCTGGCGACATGCGCCGCCTGCATGACTTCCATCGAAGGGTACTTTCCGGTTCCGACGATGAGGCGCGACGTAAGTTCCAGCGCGCCAATGCGCAGCGTGTCGTTTTCCATCTAGCCCCCCGCCACCGCGGTGATAATCTCGACGCGGTCGCCTTCGCAAAGACGATCGGTCTCATATTCGGTTCGCCGGACAACTCGCTCGTTGCGAGCCACGGCGATGCCGGCACGAGGCGAACCCAGCAGTTCGAGCAGCGCGCCGACCGTGAGGTCGTCGGGCAGGTCGCGCTGATGCCCGTTGATCGTAGCCTTCACCCGCCGGTGATTCGGCTCGGCGACGATTCTTCCGTGCGCCGCCGTTCGATTGAGAAGCTCCGCAATGCGGCATTCGGTTTATTTTCGATCGCATCGGCCGTCGCGCGTGCACTTGCCGGCGCGAGCAGGATGCCGTTCCGATAGTGCCCGCATGCCAGAAAGAAGCCCTGAATTGGCGTGGCACCGAGGAAAGGCAGTCCGTCGGGCGTGCCCGGCCGGAGGCCCGCCCACGTCTCCGTTACGGCAAACGACCCGAGCGAGGGTGCCGACAAAAGCGCGGCGTGCAGAAGTTCGTGCATTCCTCGCGCTGTAACGCGCTCGTCGAATCCCACGGACTCGACGGTCGCGCCAACGAGCAGCCGCCCGTCCTCCCGCGGCACGAGGTAGGCACCAGCTACCCACGTCGCATGGCGCACGAAGTTAACGGGCGCCCCCAAGGCGAGCATCTCTCCCTTGATCGGCTCGATCGGCGGCACGCAGGGCGCCGGTATGCCTTGCAGTTGCGACGCCCACGCACCGCACGAGTTGACGATTGCGCCGGCCGCTACGAAGCCGCGGCCGGTAGAGACGCCAAGCACTCGACGCTCGTCGCATTCCACGCGCAACGCGGAACTTCGCTCGACGACCACACCGCACTTTTTGCATGCGCTTACCAGCGCACGCCCGAGCAGGCGATTATCCACACAACCTTCACCGCTCACGAGCAGTCCACCGGTGACGTGAGAACCGAGCCATGGTTCCGCGGAGAGCAAAGCCGACCGGTCGAGCGTTTCCGTTGCGACGTTGCGCTCCGCGAGCTCACGCCCGGCGCGCTGAAGTCGCTCCATATCAGCAGCGTCAAAAGCCGCGTGCACCACACCGTCGAGGCGCAGCCGTGGATCGATGCCGCTCGCCGCGCGCACCCGGTCGACGAAAGCCGGGTACTCGCGCAATGAGGACGCGCAGAAATCAAGCAGGGCTTCGTCGGCCACGCGTTCCGTGTATGGCGCGAGCATTCCGGCGCCGGCCCATGAGGCCGCGCGCCCCGGCTCGCCGCGATCGTACACGCGTACGGTAGCTCCGCGCTCGGCGAGTTCGAAGGCGATTGCCAGCCCGATGAGCCCGGCCCCGATCACGACGACGTCGCCGCCACGATTATCCATTGAAATCAGGGTTTGACGCGGCTAGAGGCAGTCCAGCTTTGCGGCAGCCGCGAGCCTGTGGTACTGTTCGGTCAGTCGTCCACAGGAGGCTCGCTGATATGTCGAAGCGCTCGCTGAGCGTTTTGAACTTTCCGATCGGCGCGATGATGCGCGCGAGCGTGGCTCTTGCATTGGTCGCGCTCCTTGGCGTCGCTCCGTTTGAGTTCGAAACGATGCCTCCGGACCGAGAAGCTCAGATGAACGCCGTGTGGGCGTGCTGCTACCCGGCGAAAAATCCGCAACGAGGACCGGTCGTCGGCGGGTATGCGCTTTCGCTGGAGGTCCCCGCGACGGGGCACGCCGCCGACGACCTCGCATTGAACGTGGAGATCCAAAACGTCGGCGCACCAAGCCAGAGGCTTCCCGTAGCGCGGCCGGGCGCCATGTTCGAGCTGACGATCGCTAGTCCGGGACCTGTCGCGCGTGTTTGGCCGCTGAGCGGTCCGTTCGCGGCGTTTTCGGGATTCGACCTGCCCCCAGGAAAGGTCGAACGAGTCAAACTCCAGTGGTTTGAGGATTACGCGTTTTTCCCCAAGCCGGGCATGTACGCGTTGCGTCTTTCGACGGAGTTGCTCGTCGCCGGAAAGCGCGTGACGCTGAGCTCCAACGATGTCGTCGTCACAATTTCTGCGGCACGCCCGGGAAATCGTTTCGCCCCGTCACCCACACCCGCACCGACGCCGTTTACCGATGCCGTCGTGGAGCAGTGCCGCGTGTGCGAAGGCCCTTCGCGGCGAACCCCGACGGGCGATGTGGTCGACGGCCTTGCATTGTCGCTCACCGCGCCGAACGCAGCGGTGCGGCTCGGCGCGCCGCTGCCTGCGATCGTGGAAGTGCGTAACGTAAGCCGCGAGGTGAAGTACGCGTTCTTTGGATTTCGGAATGCCGATTACGATTTCGAAGTCCGCGACATCGTAACCGGGAAGGTCGTACCAGCCGACCCGCTGGCGCGACTGGTTACGATCACACGCATGCCGTCTACGCAGCCAATACCGCCCGGCCAGTCGCTCTTCGGCTGGATCGATGTTAACCACATCTACCCGATCAAGTCCGCCGGAACGTACAACATCCGCGTCATTCGGGGACAGCCGAACCTTCAGCCGAACCACTCCGGGCCTTGGCGGCGCGAGCAACTGGACTCGCAGGCCTTGCTGGTGCGCGTGATGGGGCAGGCTGAAGCCCTCGACGTTCCCTGACTTACATGCCGGTGTAAACGGGACCCTCGCCGCCTTGCGGCGGCACCCAGGTGATGATCTGATAGGGATCGGCGATATCGCACGTCTTGCAGTGCACGCAGTTGGTAAAGTTGATCTGCAAGCGTCCTTCGAACTTCCCGTCGGTCTTCTCGAAGAGCGGCTCGTAGACCGCGGCCGGGCAGAAACTTCGGCACGGGTTTCCATATTCGACCGTGCAGCGATCTCGGCAGATGTTGGTATCGGCGACGATAAGGTGTGAGGGCTGGTTCTCTTCGTGCATCGTGCCGCTGTTGTACACGTCGGTCAGCTTGTCGAAGGTCAGCACGTTATCGATTTTGGCCCGCGGTGTTTGCTTGGGCTCCCAGCCCATTTTCTTCATCCGCGCGTATCCCGGCTCACCGGACAGCTTATTGATAAAGCCGAATCCGGCGCCGCCGGTGAACGTCGCAAGCCCCGCATTGATCAACCCGGGCAGCAGACCGTTATGGAAACCTTGGTGGAAGTTGCGCGCCGTGCGAAGCTCGGCGTAGGCCCACGACTCTTTGAAGCGGCGCTCGTACGACGCGAGCGTCGCGCCGTCGTACGCCTCGGCTTGCAGCGCGTCCCAGAGCGTCTCGGCCGCGAGCATCCCGGACTTCATGCTCAGGTGAATGCCTTTGAGACGCATGCCATTTAAAAAGCCGGCGGAGTCACCCACGATCAGCAGACCGTCGGCGTACGGCCGAGGCATCGCGAACAAGCCGCCTTCAGGAATCGCTTTTGCCCCATAGCGAATCAGCTTCGCGCCGTCGAGCATCCGCGCAATCGCCGGATGCTCTTTCATGCGCTGCAGCTCGTTGTGCGGATCGGTCGTCGGATTCTTATAATCCAGCCCCGTGACCATTCCGATGTCGAGCACGTTGCCCGACATGCCGTAAATGAACCCGCCGCCGAACGTTTCCGGCGGAAGCGGATATCCCAGCGTGTGAATCACCGAGCCGGCCTTAAAGCGATCGTCGGGTAACTGCCACAGCTCTTTGACACCGGCCGCGTAGACTTGCGGCTCGCGGCCTTCCGTCAAACCCAGGCGCGCCTCGGCCTGCTTTGCAAGCGTCCCGCGCGGACCTTCGCCCAGCACGACGACCTTCGCGAGAATGTCCGCGCCCGGCTCGTAGTTTGACTTTGGCTGACCGTTGTGATCGAGACCCTTATCGCCCGTGCGGACGCCGATGACGCGCTCGCCCTCCCACAGGAGCTCTTGGCCCGGGAAGGCCGGAAAGACTTGTGCGCCGGCCTCTTCGGCTTTCTCACCCAACCACTTGGAGAGCTTTTGCAGCGACGTGACGTACTTGCCGGTGTTGCGCAGCGGCGGCGGCGTAAGCGGCGCTTTGATCTTTCCGCCCGTCGTCAGAAACCACAGTTCGTCGGAGGTGACCGGCGACTCCACCGGCGCGCTCTCGCGCCAGTTCGGCAGCAGTTCCTCGATGGCGCGCGGATCCATCACCGCGCCCGAGATGCCGTGATTTCCAACCTCGGCGGCCTTCTCGATCACCAGGATCTCGAGCGCGCGTCCGGCCTCCGCTGCGAGCTGGCCGAGCCGAATCGCCCCGGCGAGACTCGCCGGACCCGCACCAACGAAAAGGACGTCTACTTCGAGTTGATCGCGTTGCGGCATTTGGGCTACTTACGAGAAACGGTAGGGCTTGCCCCTTGCGCTCGCGCAACGTCAACGTGATGGACTCAATGCCTCGTCGCAGCTTCGCCAGCGATAATAACGCGCCCATCGCGCCCGAGATCTTGCAGGCGATCCTCAATGCGAATGCCGGCGACGCTCCGGCCTATGGCGGCGACCCCTGGACCGAAGATGCGGTCGCACTCTTCCGCGAGCGGTTCGGCGCGGAAACCGGCGTCTATTTCACCTTCAATGGCACGGGCGCAAACGTCGCCGCGCTCGGCTCGATCCTGCGTCCGTGGGAAGCGGTGCTCACGCCGGCAAGCGCGCACTTGCAAACCGACGAGTGCGGTGCGCTCGAACGCTTTTGCGGATCGAAAGTCATTCCGATCCAAACTCCCGACGGCAAACTTCGTCCCGCCGACATCGGACCGCATTTGCGCGGGGCGGACGTGCACTTCGTGCAACCGCGCGCGATCTCAATCTCGCAGGCGACCGAATACGGCGACGTTTACGAACCCGATGAGCTGCGTGCGCTCTGTCGCTTCGCCCACGAGCGCGGCCTGGTCGTCCATCTCGACGGCGCGCGCCTCGCCAACGCCGCGGCCGTACTCGGCACCGACTTACGCGGCACGAGCAACGGCGCGGGTATCGACGTGCTAACCTTCGGCGGCACAAAAAACGGCTTGATGCTCGGCGAGGCCATCTGCTTCTTCAACCCCCAGCTTCACGCCCGCGCGGCTCCCTTCGTACAGAAACAGGCGATGCAGTTGGCCTCGAAGATGCGTTACATCGCCGCGCAATTCATCGCGCTGCTCACCGAAGACCGCTGGCGCGCCTACGCTTCACATGCCAACGCGATGACGCGCCTCTTGCACGAGCGCCTTCGCGCCGTCGAAGGAGTTCGCATCACGCGGCCCGTTCGCTGCAACGCGATCTTCGCGACGCTCGGCCGCGCCGCCATCGAAGCGCTCCAGCGCGAATACTCCTTCTATATCTTCGACGAGGCGCGGCCTGAGGTACGCTGGATGACGCACTGGGCGACGACGCCGCAGGACGTCGATGCCTTCGCGGACTTCGTCGAACGGGCGACCGCGTGAACAAGAGTCGCTTCGAAGCATTCTCCGACGGCGTCTTCGCCTTCGCATTCACGCTGCTGGCGCTCGGCTTCGTTCTTCCCGAACTGCACGCGCCGTCGAATCGAGAGCTGGCCACCGCTCTATTGCGGCTCTGGCCGAATCTCATTGCCTACTTTCTAAGCTTCTCAGTCATCGGGATCATGTGGCAGAACCACCACGCGCTCTTCCGTCTCGTGCAGCGCATCGACCGCAAAACGGTTTTCTGGAATCTTCTCCTCCTGGCCGCAGCCGTCCTGATTCCGTTCGCGACTACGACGCTCGGCTCGTACCCTACGCTCCCCGCCTCGACGTTTCTGTACGGCGTCGTTCTTTCGTGCTCCGCCACGTTCTATAACCTGCTGCTGCTGCATCTCGCGCGTTCCAACGCCTTCGCGCCGGAGGTTCCGCAGGAAACGATCACCGCCACGATCCGAGGCTATCGGCTCGGATGGCTCGTCTACGCGGCCGCCACGCTCGTCGCCCTCGTGCTGCCGATCGTGAGTTTCGCAGCCTACTTAGCGGTAGTGGTCTACTTCCTAGTGCCCCGCGGCGCCGACTCTGACACTCACATCAGCGCCCGCCACTGGTGATGACCTAGGCTAGTCCTCACCGTCGAAATAATCCAGTTCCGGCGTCGCGCGTAACAGAATCGAGCGGCGATCGCCCTTGACGGGCTCCTCCATATCGACGAGCAGTTTATCCGAATCGGGATAATAGCAGGTCTCAAACTCTTCGGTGCGTCCCAAGAGCAGGACCGTCGCCTGGGCATCGCTCTCGTTGAGCAGCTGATGCGTGCCGCTCTCGCCAACCGGGAATGCGATAAAGTCACCTTTGCGGCAACGCAACGTTCCGGCCAGCGTTCGAATGCTCGGCTCGCCGTCGAGAACGAAGAACATCTCCTCTTCGCGTGCGTGGCCGTGCAGCGGACAGAAATATTGCCCGGGCGGCAGGGTGCTCACGCGATAGCCGAGTTTGCGCGCGCCGACGACGAAGCCAACCTCAGCATCAAAGGCATGATAGCGCTCGGGCTGCTGTGCCTGCTCGGCGCGTTCGTCGCGAAACTCCAGCTCGTCGAGGTTGATTCGGTGGATCTCGGCGCCGGCGCGGGCGTAGAGCGTTTGGTAGAGCACGTCGTGCGCGCCGGAAAAGATCGGCTCGCCAAGGCCGACCAAAAGCGTCTTCGGATTCTCGCGAAGAACTCGGCGCAGACCCAGAGCCGCTTTGCGCGCGTCGGCGTACTCGCTTCTCTTCGGCAGCGAAAGCGCGCCGGCAGGCGATCCGACCACCGAGCCGCCTGCTGCGACTACCCGCTGCGCCGGAATGCTCACTGCGAACTCGCCGTCACGGCGTTGATCGAGCAGCGCAATGGCTTTCGCACCTTCAAAAAGCCTCTCGCGATGCGCCGGCGCACTGATGAGCCGCGCACTGAAACGCTCGGCAATTTCGTGCGCAGCGGCTTGCCGATCGACCGATAGAACGACGACGCACCCGATGCCCCCGAGACTTTCGAGCTGAGCGTGCGTCGCATCGTCGAACCCAAGCGGGTCGACCAATGCGTTTCCCGCCTCGGTGACAAAGAAATAAGAGTTCTCCGAATACGCGCCCGGCTTTCGCTGCGCGTACCAGAAGACGCCGGGAATCTTCGTCGCTCCAAACATCAAGCGCTCATGCCGTCCAATCGAGCATCGCGTTCCACTCCGGTTTGGGAAAGCGCTCTTTGCTTTTGATCGCTTCGACGTACTTGCGTTTTCCGGCGCGGTTACCCTTCCCTAACATCAAGCCACCCACCAAGCGATCTTCCCAGAAGAAGAGCGCGCGGTACCACTTCTTCTCGCGATCGATCTTCCGCGCGATTTCCAGGTCTTGGCGCAGGTCCGTTCCCAGGCCGAATTGCGTGATGGTTTGACCCTTGAAGAGCAGCGACGAGTACTCCGGCACGTCGTGGTACTTCTCGCTGCCGCCCATCATGTTGAGCGCAACGACTTTCCCGTGTGCGCCCGCGTTATTCCACGTGCCCATCCGGTATCTAATCTCGAGGATCGGATCGTAGAAATCGGCGACGTCGCCGGCAGCATAGACGTCTTTGACGTTGGTCTCCAGGTGATCGTCGCACAGGATGCCGTTCTTGCTCGTCTCGATTCCCGAGCCGTCGCACACTTCAGTATTCATGGCCAGCCCGAATCCGTAGGCGTAGCACTGCGCTTCAATCTCACGCCCCGCGGTCGTTCGAACCTTCGTTATCACACCGTTGGCACGAATGAACTCATCGACTTCTTCACCGTAGTGCATGTGAACGCCATCGGCTGCCGCGGCCTCGTGAAGCAACTCGCCGGCATCCTCGTCGATGATCCGGTGCAGACCGCGTGGGCCACGCATCAACCAGTGCGTTTCCAGTCCGCGTGACGAAAAGGCTTCGGCCAGCTCGTAGGCGATGAACGAGCCTCCGATTGCGACCGCGGCCCGGCTTTGGTCGATCTGCTCCGAAATTGCGCGCGTGTCGTCGAGGTACTGGAACGGAAAAAGGTTTGCCGCTCCGTCGGCCCCCGGTTTGCCGGTCGGGTTGGGCCGGCCGCCGGTCGCGATCAAAGCCGCATCGTACGGATAGGACTTACCGTCCGCAACGACCACGCGCTCCTGCGGAACGATTCGCTCGACCTGCGTGCGCAACTGCAGGTCGATGCGATGCTCTTCGTGCCAGGCGACGTTGCGAATCATCACTTTCGCCTCCGGAATCTGCCTGCGAAGCATCGGGGGAAGCGAGATTCGGTTATAGAGCGTGTAGGGCTCGTCCCCAAAGAGGGTTATTTCGCAGGCGGGGTCGTGCTTGCGAAGCTGCTCGGCAGCAGTGGTTCCGGCAAAGCCGTTGCCGACAATGACATACCTGCGAGCCTCTGAGTTCATGACCAGGCCGAGCTTCGCCGTCGGCAGAAGTCGTCATTCCGATGGACCTCCGGTTGACGCAGCTTTTGGGTTCTTTCGCCGAGGCGCACGAGCAATACACATTGGCGCGCCTGGAGTATGCGCTGCAGCACCCGGCCAAGCCCGCGCCGCCGCTGGTGACGTGTTTCGCCGACCCCGGCGAAGGCGCCGTGCGCGCGGACTGGCCTCAAATCGAAGCACAGCTCGAAGCGGCGCTGGCCTTCACGGACCGGCTCGAGCGCGCTCGGCGCCGGCGGCGCGTCGCCGACCGCGCCTTTCGGTCTTTCGCACGTTCGCTGCGCGAGTTGGATCGATCCACTCGCGCCATCCGGTGGCTGCTTACGGTTACCGAGAGCAACTACGACCTCTGACGATCGGGCCCATCCGTGCTGCATCATATCGACATTCACGTTCGCGACATCGACGCCACCCAAACGTTGGTCGATGCGTTGGCCGGGCACATCGGGTACCGCCGGATCGTCGACTCGGCCGAACCCGAGGAGCCCGGTTTCGTCGGTTACGAAACCGTGAGCGGAGGGCGTGCTCGGTTTGGCCTCATTCCCGACCTTGCCGCACTTCCGGGATCGACCCGGGTTGCGTTTGCCGTCGAAACGCGCGCGCAGGTCGACGCCGCCGCGCGCGTCGCGCGCGAGCACGGTGGTTGCGCGATCGAAGGCCCCGGGCTGCATCCGGAATACGGGGATTACTACGCGGTGTTCTTCGAAGACGCCGGGGGAAACAAGTTCGAGATATGCGCTGACGCCGGCGCGTGTCGCCCCTCGCCTGACTCTTCGTATCAGGGGGTGGCGGAGTAATGAGTGAAGACGAAGTCGTTAGCTTTGACGAGCGCGTGGCAGGGAAAGCAGGTTGCCTGCACCGCCGCGCCGGCAGGTTTGCCGTCCTTAAATTGGGCAAAGCCCCAGCCATCCGTCGCGGCGTACTTTCTTGAGTCCTTGACGTCAAACTGAACGTTAATCGGAGACCCCGCAACAAAAGATTGGGCACGGCCAAAGACTTTGTCGTTTTCCGCCGACGGAACGTAACTCCAGGCGAGCCGAACAATGATCGTGCCGTTTGGGTACGGCAGCTTACCTTCTCGGAAGGCCTCGATCGCTACGTCGTTGCCGAGAACGACGCGAAGGTCGTTGTTCTTCCCTGCTTCGTGGGCTACTGAGATGACTCTCCAGTCGCGGTATCCGGGCGGAATCTTGATTCCAAAGATCGGCGAAGCTTCTCCCTCGCCCTCTCCAGAGGCCCGACCCATCTGGACGGGCACGCCTGTCAGCGCCACAACAGCAAGCAAGAAATACGCGAACCGTTTCAGGAGCGTACCCTCCTACGAGCTCTGCGCCGGCGCCGTAGCCAAACCCATCATCATCTCGAACCCGACCTCGAGGGCACGTTCGTCGATATCGAACCGCGCGCTGTGCTGCGGCTCGATTCCCTTCTTCTGGCCGCGCGCACCGATCAAAAAGTAGGCGCCGGGACGCAGCTCTTGCATGAACGACATATCTTCCGACCACATGACGATCTCGTGAGGATCGACGAGGTTCGGCTCGCCGACGACTTCGCGGGCTACCTCGCGCACGATGTCGTTGGTCGCGGGATCGTTGACCGTCGGCGGATAGATCCAATGGTAATCGAAGCGGTAGCTCAGGCGCATCGCTTCGCACACGCCCGCGAGCAGACGTTCGATGCGGACCGGAAGCTCGGCGCGAATGGTCTCGTCAAAGGCGCGGACGCTTCCCTGTAAGGTCGCCAGTTCCGGAATGACGTTGAAGGTCGTGCCGGAATGCAGCGAGCCGACGGTTACGACCACCGGCTGATTTGCGGCAAACTCGCGGCTAACGATGCTCTGCAGCATCGTGACGAACTGCGCGGAGGCAACGATCGGATCGACCGCGCTCTGCGGTAGCGCTCCGTGCCCGCCCTTTCCGGTCAGCTCGATGTCGAAGCGGTCCGACGATGCAAAGAAGGCGCCGTCGCGAACGCCGACCTTCCCGACGTCCAGCCCGCTATAGAGATGGAGCGCAAACGTGCGATCGACGTGCGGATTCTCGAGCGCTCCGTCTTCGATCATCATCTTATTGCCGGCGAAGCCCTCTTCGCCTGGTTGAAAGCAGAAGACCAACGTTCCCGAAATCTCGTCGGTCCGCCGGCGCAGCGCGCGGGCCGCCGCCAAAAGAATTGCCATGTGCCCGTCGTGGCCGCAGGCGTGCATAACGCCAGGCGTCAGCGACCGATAAGGCTCTTCATTGCGCTCCTCAATCGGCAGCGCATCCATGTCGGCTCGCAGCAGCGTCACGGGGCCCGGTTTTGCGCCTTTCAGCGTCGCCAGAATGCCGGTTCTTCCGATCCCCGTGCGAATTTGATCGTAGCCCGCCTCGCGCAGCTCGCGCTCGATGAACTTTGCGGTCTGGAACTCAAGAAGCGAGAGTTCCGGATGCGCGTGAAAGTGGCGGCGGTAGCGGACCAGCTCTTCCTGCGGGAGGGTCTCGAGCGTTGAGCTCACTGAGCCTCGAAATCTGCCCGGAAAAGATAGTCGCCTTCGGCTTTTTGGCAGTACGAAACCGCCGAGGCGTACGAAGAGGCTCGAGCCGCCGACAGCGCAGTTGTATCGAGCACCGCGACCCCTGACGATTTGTAGACCCAGGCGTCGAGGATGGCGTCGTTCTGGCCGACGGCAACCTCGATCTCCGACGTGTACGAGAAACCGATTAGGCGTTGAGCGAACCACGGAAAGCGCGGTTGCACCGCATGCGTGACGGTCGCCTGTGTAAACGGATGCGCGCATTGTGTCGAAAAGAGCGGCGCGATCGGTGTGGCCTTCACGTGCTGCAGGCCGCCGTCGGGTAACGCTTTCTGGGGGCGATACGCCGGGCCGCCGAACGACGGTACGCCGCACGAGACCTCGCCCAAGGCTTGCCACCCAAACGCGTCGCCGGTAGTACGCGCGTGTAAGATCCACGCGTGGCGCACGAAGACGGCCGCAGGAAACTCGGCAACGAGCGCAGCCGACCGGACTTGCGGTATCGTTCCCGTCAGCGGCAGACTTGCGACGTCCCACGAGTACCAGCCGCCATCGGTATCGGCAACTATCGTTGCGGAAACGATCGTTCTTGGAGATTCCGAGCCCAAGGTGAAGACGAGGCCCGTCGATCTGCCGGCCGCGTCGGCCGCCACCGCGGGCGCGTACAAAACCGTGGCGGGACAAAACTCGGTTCGCGCTTCGGCCTGCGCCCAGCACACCAGAAGAAACGTCAGCGTCGCGAGCCCTGCACGAATCATGGCACGCCCCATTTCAATCCGTTAGGCTCCGGCTACTTCCAGGCGCAGGATTTTGCCGCACGTGACCGAGTAGGAGAGGCGGTGAAGACTAAGCCGAGGCTGACGGACGAGCAGCTCGTCGCGATCTTTCGCACGATGGTGATGCAGCGCACCCTGGAGAACCGGGGTTTTCAGCTCAATCGCCAGGGAAAGATTCCGTTTGCATCTGCCAGCGAAGGGCACGAGGCGGTGCAAGCTGGAGCGGCGATGGCCTTCGAGCGCGGCAAGGACATCCTCGTGCCATACTATCGCGATCTCGGACTGGCGCTGGGCATCGGCGTTACGCCGTATGAGGTGCTGCTTTCGCTCTTCGCACGCGCCGCCGACCACTCGGCGGGGCGGCAGTTTCCGCACCACTATGCCAGTCGCCGTCTCGGCCTTCACACGATTAGCTCGATCATCGCCGCGCAGCTCCCGCACGCCGTCGGCGCCGCCTTCGCACTGCAGTACCGCGGTGAAGCCGGACGGGCGGTCCTTACGACCTTTGGCGATGGCGCGACCAGCGAAGGTGAGTGGCACGAGTCGCTCAACTTTGCCGCAGTTCATAAGCTGCCGATCGTCTTTCTTTGCGAGAACAACGAATGGGCGATCTCCACGCCCCTCGCGCGGCAGATGGGGCAGCCCGACGTCTATAGGCGTGCCGAAGGCTACGGACTTCCTGGAGCCGTCGTGGACGGAATGGACCCCATCGCCTGCTACGAAGCCGTAGACGAAGCGATGCAGCGGGCCCGGTCCGGCGGCGGCCCGTCCTTGGTCGAGGCCAAGTGCTATCGTTTTCTCTCGCACACGACCGACGACGACGATCGAACCTACCGTTCGCCCGACGAGGTCAAGGCGCGCCGCAAAGACGACCCCGTGCCGTGCTTCGAACGCCTGCTGGCCGAGCACGGCGTCCTGAACGCCGAGGGGGCGGAAGCATTGAAGCGTTCCGTCCTCGAAGAGACCAACGACGCCACGGACCGGGCCGAAGCAATGGCCTATCCCGACGCCGCCGACCTCTACGAGAAGGTCTACGCCGAAGGCTGGGAACCGTGGAACGTTTGACGAGCGGAATGGGAAGATAGATGGCTACGACGGATTTACGAAAAGGAAGTCTCGAGCGCCACGGATTGAGCGACGAACAGTTGCGCGACATGTTCCGCAACATGCTCTTACAACGGCAGCTCGACAACCGGGGATTTCAGCTCAACCGCCAGGGCAAGGTTCCCTTTGCTTTGGGCAGCGAAGGGCACGAAGCGTTGCAAGCGGGCGCCGCGATGGCCTTTCATCGCGGGCACGACATTCTTGCACCCTACTATCGCGATCTTGGGCTGTGCCTCGGCATCGGGCTTTCACCTTTCGAAATCTTGCTCTCGATCTTCGCCAGGGCCGACGATCACAACGGTGGCCGCCAGTTCCCCAATCACTATTCTTCAAAGGCGGCCGGTCTGATGTCGTTCTCGTCGATTCTCGCGGCCCATCTGCCTCACGCCGTCGGCGCCGCCTACACGATCAAGTATCGCGGTGAAACGGGACGCGCCGTCTTAGCAACCTGCGGCGACGGAACGACCAGCGAAGGCGAGTGGCACGAATCCATGAACTTCGCCGCGGTGCACAAACTGCCGTTCGTGATGCTGGTCGAGAACAACGAGTGGGCGATCTCCACGCCGCTCGACAAACAGATGGCACAGCCCGAGATTTGGAAGCGCGCGGCCGGATACGGCATGCCGGGCCGGCGTTTCAACGGCTTCGATCCGATCCAAACCTATGCGGCGGTGAAGGAAGCGATGGACCGCGCACGCGCCGGTGAAGGGCCGACGCTGGTTGAGGGCACCTGTTACCGCTACCTCGCGCACTCGACCGACGACAACGATCTCACCTATCGCACCCGCGAAGTCGTGCAAGAGCGCCGTAAAGACGATCCGGTGCCGGCCTTCGAAGCGCTGCTGCTCGAGCACGGCATCGTGACGGCCGAGGGCGTCGCGGCGATGCGCCAAGACGTCTTGCGCGAAACCAACGAAGCAACGGACGCGGCCGAGGCGCTGCCCTATCCCGATCCCGCCGACCTCTACAAACACGTCTACGAAGGAGCCTGGGAACCGTGGCAGTCGTAAGCAGCACAAGCTCGACGGTGATGAACAACGTCGAGGCGGTTCGCGCGACGCTCTACGAAGCAATGAAGAACGACGAGCGCACCGTGATTCTCGGCGAGGACGTCGGCGCGCGCGGCAACGTCTTCCTAATCACTAAAGACTTCATCGGCGAGTTTGGCGAGCGGCGCGTCGTCGACACTCCGATTGCCGAGGCGTCGATCGTCGGCATTGCGGTCGGCATGGCGATGGAAGGCTTGCGCCCGATCGCAGAAATTCAGTTCGCGGACTTCATTTATCCGTCGTTCAACCAGATCGTCGGCGAGGCTGCGAAGATTCGCTATCGTTCAAACGGCGAATACACCTGTCCGCTGGTCATTCGTACGCCCTATGGCGGCGGCGTTCGCGGCGCGCTCTCCCACTCCGTCTCCATCGAAGCGCTCTTCTATCACGTTCCCGGCCTAAAAATCGTCGCGCCGGCGTTTCCCGACGACGTCAAGGGTCTGCTCAACGCCGCCATCGACGATCCCGACCCGGTGCTCTTTTTGGAGCACAAGAAAACCTATCGGCTGATCAAAGGCGAGGTGCCCGACGGTCACTATACGATTCCGCTGGGGAAGGCCAACGTTCGCAAAGCGGGGACGCAGTTGACGGTCGTCTCGTACGGGCTGTACCTGCACTGGGCGCTCGAAGCGGCCGAACGCTTAACGCAAGAAGGCCTGTCGGTCGAGGTGCTCGATCTTCGATCGATTCGCCCGATGGACAAGACTGCGATCCTCAATAGCGTGGAGAAGACCCGCAAGCTGCTGATCGTTCACGAAGACAACAAGTTCGGCGGCATCGGCGCTGAGATCAGCGCGATGGTCGCCGAAGAGGCGCTTTTCTCGCTCGATGCGCCGATCCGGCGCCTTTGCGGCCCCGACGTGCCGTCCATGGGCTACGCGATGCCGCTCGAGGAAGAGTTCATGTCGTCGCCCGCTGAAATGGCCGATGCAATGCGCGCAATGGTGAAGTTTTAAGCATGGCAACGACGATAACGATGCCGCAGCTCGGTGAAACGGTTACCGAGGGCACCGTGGCCCAATGGCTCAAAAGCGTCGGCGACTCGGTCGACAAGTACGAAGACTTCGTCGAGGTCTCGACCGACAAAGTCAACGCCGGCGTTCCATCGCCGGTAACCGGGACGATTCGCGAGTTGTTGGTCAAGGAAGGTGAGACGGTCGCGACGGGCACGCCGATCGCAGTAATCGATGAAGTTGGCGCGGCAGCGGCTGCCGCACCCGCGGCGTCGACCGCTCCGGCCGCGCCCCCCGGCCCGGCACCGCAGGCTGGGCAGCCTTCGGCGCCCGCGCCCTCGCCCAACGGTTCGCCCGCGTCCGCCGCGTCCTCCCTGCCGGAACTCGAGCTTGAAGGTGCGCTGCGTGGCGCATCGCCGGCGGTTCGACGATTGGCTCGCGAGCATCGCATCGACATTCGCGCGATCAAAGGGAGCGGCTCGAACGGTCGCGTCACCGCCGACGACGTGCTTGCCGCCGCACGCACCGGCGCGCCTACGCCCGCCGCGCCTGCGGTCGCTGCGACGCCGGGCACTCGCACCTCCACCTACGCGCAACCAATTCCGGGAACGACCGTGCCTCTCGCGCAGGCACGCAAAATCATCGCCGAGCGCATGGTCGAGAGCAAGCACACCGCGCCGCATGCATGGTCGATGGTGCAGATCGACGTGACCAACGTCTGGAAGTGGCGCGCGCGAGAGAAGGATCGCTTCGAACGCGAGACGGGTTATAAACTCACACTGCTGCCTTTCTTCATCCGTGCGGTCGTCGAATCGCTCGCGGCCTTTCCGCTGATGAACGCGCGCTTCGTGCCCGCGACGGCCGGTGGCCAGCCGAGCATCTACGTCAACGACGAGGTGAACGTCGGCATTGCGATCGGTCTGCCGGCCAATCTCGTCGTCCCGGTGATCCGCGGCGCCGACAAGCTTTCGATCAAGGGGCTCGCCGTTAAGGGTGGTGAGCTTATCGACAAGGCGCGCAAGAGCAAACTCGGCGTCGACGATCTCGCCGGCGGTACGTTTACCGTCAACAATAACGGCGCGAACGGCTCCTGGGCCTCAGCGCCAATCATCAACGGCGGCCAAGCGGGCATCGTCACGATGGAGACGATCGTCAAGACGGTGGTCGTACGCGACGACGACTCGTTGGCGATCCGCAGCATGATGAACTGCTGCCTCTCGCTCGACCACCGCGTGGTCGATGGTTACGTCGCCAGCGGCTTCCTCGCCGAACTCAAGCGGCGCCTGGAAGCGATGGGCCCCCAAGGAGAACTGTAAGCGGAACTTCGCAAGCATTTCCGCTTCGAAGCGGCGCACGCGCTTCCGCATCACGAGGGGAAGTGCAAGCGCATGCACGGGCATTCATACCGTTTGGAGGTCGCGATCCGCGGCCCGCTGCAAACGCAAGGGCCGGCCAGCGGCATGGTTGAGGATTTCGAGACGATCGAAGGCATCGTCGAGCAGCGCGTCGTGCGCCGCCTCGATCATCAAACCCTCAACGACATCGTCGAGAACCCGACCGCGGAAAACGTGCTCCTTTGGATCTGGCAGCAGCTCGACGGTCACCTACGCGGCTTCGAAGAGGCCGTCCTCTGGGAAACCCCGCGCGCCTGCGCCGTGCTCCGCCGCGAAATGTCGTCCGTCGAAGAATGACACGAATCTCACCTAAAGCATGTTGCAACTAGCAGAAATATTCTACAGCATTCAAGG
>JBEKRW010000017.1:0-18367 GCA_049517595.1 Candidatus Cybelea sp.
CGATACGGCGGCAGCGATCGTACGCCGGGCCAGGAGCGGCAAACGTATCACCGAGGCCGACCGCGGCCACTTTCACCATCAGTTGATATTTCGCTTCGGCCTCAACGTGCGTCAGGCGGTGCTGGTTCTTTACGCCGTCTGCTTGGCTTTGGGCGCGGTGGCGCTGTTCTTCTCCGGGGAGTTCACCCACGTCTTTCGGCACGCTAGTTAGCCGATGAAACCTCTCTGCGTGATGAGCGTGTTCGGGACGCGCCCCGACACGATCAAGATGGCGCCCGTCGTGCGCGCGCTGCAATCCCATCCGGATATCGCCGCGCGCGTTTGCGTTACCGCTCAGCACCGCCAAATGCTCGACGATCTGCTCGAGTTCTTCGCGATCGTACCCGACTACGACCTCAACGTTATGAGTGAGGATCAAACCCTCACGGAGATCACGACGCGGGTTCTAATCGGAATGGAGCCCGTGCTGCGCCACGCGCGCCCCGACGTCGTGCTGGTGCACGGCGACACGGCGACGAGCACGGCCGCGGCGCTGGCCGCCTTTTATCAACGAACTCCGGTGGGGCACGTTGAAGCCGGACTGCGCACGAGCAATCGCTGGATGCCGTACCCCGAAGAGATGAACCGCCGGTTGACCGCGACCCTGGCTACCTACCACTTCGCGCCGACGCCGCTGGCTCGAGAGCATCTGTTGGCTGAGAACGTCTGCGCCACCGACGTCGTCGTGACCGGAAACACGGTGATCGACGCGTTTCTCGAAACGGCCGCGCGTGACGATCTTCCCGTCCCGCCGCGTTGGGCCCAACTCGATGAAAAGAGGCCGGCGATCGTCGTGACCGCCCATCGTCGCGAGAACCACGAACATATGCGGGAGATCTGCGAGGCGCTGCGCGCGATCGCCGAACTTCCCTCGAAGCCCCAGCTCTATTGGCCGGTGCACCCGTCGCCGCGCGTCGCCCCGATCGCGTACGAAATCCTTGGCGGGATGCCCGGAGTCGTGTTGGTCGACCCGATCGACTACGCCGAGATGGTCGCCGCCGTGAGAGGTTCGGCGTTCGTTCTCACCGACTCAGGCGGTCTGCAAGAGGAGGCTCCGTGCATCGGCAAACCGGTGCTCGTGATGCGCGAGGAGACCGAGCGCCCCGAGGGCCTGGCCGCCGGAACGCTCGCGCTCGTCGGCCACGACCGGGAGCGGATCGTTCGCGCCGCGCGCCTGCTGATCGAGGATCCCGCCGCCTATGCCGCGATGGCACAGGCGCGAAATCCGTACGGCGATGGCCATGCGGCCTCGCGAATTGCGCGATGGCTGGTGGCGCGCCTGCGAGGCGGGGAGCACCCCGAGCCCTTCGAAGCCCAAAGCGTCGCCGCCCCGCCGCCGTGAAGGCCGTTCTGCCGGTGCTCTTTGCCGGCGGGAGTTTCGCCGGCGCCGCGATCCTCGGGCTGCTCGTTGGAGTCGCGGCGGCCGAGCGATTGGGTGTACCCTTGCTTACTCCAGCCGGTTTGATGCTTGGGTTGATCGTCGGGGGGTACGGCGCGCTCCGACTCCTGGCGAAATCGATGGAATGATGCCGGCGGCCGGCGACGGGAAGGATATGGGTCTTGCGGCTTACTACCGTCTCAAACGGGGCGTGGCCGCCGGATCGCTCGGGGTTGGTGCGGTCGTTGCGCTGTTGCTCGTTCCGTTCGCCTGGTACGCTGGTCTCGCGCTTTTTATTGGGGTCGCATGCGGGATAGCCAATATGCTGGCCATAATGCGGGGGACCGAGCGGCTGGTGGAAACGCGCAGCACCGCCTTCTTTGGGTTAAGTAGTTTACTGCGGTTGGCGGGCTTTAGTATAGTAGCCGCGGCGCTAGCGGTCCGCGGACCCTGGTGGTCGCTAGGGCCATTTCTTGCCGGTTTCTTTATTCCACTCGCCGCTTACGCCTGGGGCGCGTTGCGAGTCTTTCGACGGAAGCCTTAACGGACTAACTATCGGTGCACGAACAGATCGGCGAACACCGCCTTTGGCAGCTTCCGGTACTCGGACCGGTGCATGCCGACACCATTGTGACGACCTGGCTCGTCATGATCGTTGCATTGCTATTCCTGGGCTGGATCGGCGCCAGCTATCGCTCTCCCTACGTCACGAAGCGCCAAGCCGTGCTGGAGGCCGTCTTCAACTACATCGCCGATTTGGTGACGAGCGTTCTCGGTGAGGGCGGCGAGCCGTTCGTTCCGTTTTTCGTCGCACTCTTTATCTTTATTTTCTTGCTCAACCAGTTCGGCATCGTACCCCTCAAGGAGTTCGACCTGCCGTTTGGAGGCTCGCCGACCGCCGATCTCAACACCGTCGTGCCGCTGGCGCTGCTCGTCTTTTGCATGATCCAGGTCGCAGCGTTCCGTAAGAAAGGCTTCGGGTATCTCGGGCACGTCTTCAAGCCGTTCGCGGCGCTCTTTCCCATCAACGTTCTCGACGAGATCCTTCGCCCGATAACGTTGGCGGCACGGCTCTTCTTCAACATCTTCGTCGGCGAGCTGCTCTTCATCATCGTCACGTCGATCATCCTCGCGCGGATCAAGATCGGGGCCTTCAATCTCTCGCTCGGCGTGGCCGTCGTGCCTTTCCTGATCCAGTTTTTCAACTTTTTCGTGGGAACGATCCAAGCTTTCGTTTTTACGCTGCTGGCAATCGTATATCTGTCGCTGGCGCTTGCCGACGAACATTAGAAAGGAACGACCTTGAACCCAGAAGCATTAATCGCAGCCGCAGCGCTGATCTGTTTCGGCATCATCATCTCCGGCGTGGCATTCGGCTCGGCCGTGGGTGACGGTACCGTCGCCGCAAAGGCGGTCGAATCGATCTCTCGCCAGCCCGAGGCGCGGCCCAATATATTCCTGTTCATGTTCTTGGGCGTCGGCGTGCTGGAGGCCGTGCCGTTTATCGCCATCGCGCTCTCGTTTTACATCTTGCTCGTGGTCGCGAAGGTTCCGGCGATCGTCAGCGCTTTGGTGAAGTAGAGCCAGATGTCGTTCTTGTCGATCGACTGGCAGGACATGGTCGTGCAGCTCATCAACTTCGCGATCTTTTTCGCGGTGTTGAACGTGATCTTCTTGCGACCCGTTTCGGCGGCCATTCGACGGCGGCGCGAGTACATCAACAGCCTCGTCTCCGATTACGACCAGTACCAAGCGGAGGCCAAGAGTCTGCGCGAGCAGGCTGAGGGAGTTCGGGCGTCGGCGCGGCTCGAAGCCGAGCAGCGCCTTGCCGCGGCGCGGGCCGCGGGCTCGAACGAAGCGGCGGAGCTGGCAACGCAATACTCGCAGCGAGCTCAAAACACGATCGGCGAGGCGCAGCAGACCGCGCAGCGCGAGCTCGATGAAGCCCGAGAGGGCGAATCGGCGGCGGCGCGGAGCGTCGCCGACTTCATGCTCGCTCGAGTTATTCCGGAGGCCACGGGATGAGCGACGAGAGACTCTATTTCGAGATCGCGCTCTGGAGCCAGGTCGCCTCGTCGATTCTCTTCATCGCTGCGCTCGTCTTTATCTGGAATAAGTGGATAAAGCCCGTCGTTCTGGGGGCCCAGGCGCACAGCAACGCGCAGATCGCGGCGTCCGAGCGCCACAGGGACGAAGCGAAAGAGGCGCTCGTCACGCTGCGCGAGGAGATCGATACCGCAAGGCGGGATGCCGAGCTGATTGGGCAGCGAGCGGAGGTTCACGCGCAGCGCGAGCGCGAGGCGATGCTCAAAGATGCAACCGACACCGGCGAACGCGCCTTGCGCGATGCGGGCGGCGAGTTGGAACGTGCGCGCGCGGCCGCCCGTCTGCGCCTTCGCGACGAACTCTTGGAGCGCGCGCTGCAAATCGCGCGGCACGACGCCGTGCAACGCGTCGGTCCGGCGGTGGATTCGCGCCTGGTCGAACGCTTCGTCGGTTCGCTGGAGGAGAGCACCGGTGGTTAACCGGACGCTCGCGCGCCGCTATGCAATCGCGGCGATTGCCGTGGCCCGGGACCGCGGCGCGGTCGAGCGCGTGGGCGCCGATTTAGTGGCCGTCGCGCGCGCGATCGGCCGGCACGGACTGGTTCACGATTTTTTCGTGGCGCCGGTAATCGAACGTCGCGAGAAAGACCGTGTCCTCACGCAAGCATTTGAAAAGGCAATCGATCCCGTCGCACTTCACACGCTCTTGCTTTTGGTGCGCAAGCGTCGCGAGGCTTTGCTCGGCGCGATCGTCGAGGAATATCTTGCCTTGGAGCGAGCCGCACGCGGCGCGGAGAGCTTAGCGATTGAGTCCGCCAGAGCGCTCGACGATGCCGAATACCGGTCGCTAATCGAAAAGCTCGAGCACGTCTACGACAAGAAGTTCGAAGTCACGCGACGAGTCGACGCCGAACTGATCGGCGGCCTGCGCCTCCTGCTGGGAGATCGCAGAATTGACGCGACCGTCGCCGGCCGCCTCGACGCCCTCGCCCGCCAACTCCACACAACGGCCTAAGAAAGTTGATGAATGATAAACGCTGACGAAATCGCCAGTATTCTCAAACAGCAAATCGAGCAGTTCAAGACCGAGATTCAAGAAGACGAGATCGGTACGGTCATATCGGTCGGGGCGAATCTCGCTCGCGTCTACGGACTACGCGGGGTGCGATCCTCCGAGCTGGTGGAGTTTGCCAACGGGTTGCAAGGCGTC
This sequence comes from Candidatus Cybelea sp., assembly GCA_049517595.1. Lineage (GTDB taxonomy): Bacteria > Vulcanimicrobiota > Vulcanimicrobiia > Vulcanimicrobiales > Vulcanimicrobiaceae > Cybelea. The sequence goes on from JBEKRW010000017.1 coordinate 4,673, forward strand.
GCGCTGAACCTCGAAGAGGACAACGTCGGCATCGTGATCATGGGTTCCGACTCGGAGATCAAAGAGGGTGACAGCGTGCGGCGAACGGGCCGCATCGCTTCGGTACCCGTCGGCGACGCGATGCTCGGCCGGTGCGTCAATCCGTTGGGCCAGCCTATCGACGGTAAAGGCGAGATTGCGACGACGCGATTCCGCACGATCGAGAACGTGGCGCCCACGGTCGTCCAGCGCCAGCCCGTCAAACAGCCGTTGCAGACCGGTATCCGCGTGATCGACGCGCTGATTCCCATTGGAAAGGGACAGCGCGAACTCATCATCGGCGACCGTTCGACAGGCAAGACCGCCATGGCCATCGACGCGATCATCAATCAGAAGGGGCGCGACGTCTGCTGCGTTTACGTCGCGATCGGGCAGAAGAACTCGACGGTTGCCGCGCTGGCGCAGATTCTGGAGCAAAAGGGCGCGATGGCCTACACGACCATCGTTGCGGTGAGTCCGTCGGAGGCGGCGGCGCTTCGCTGGCTGGCGCCGTTTGCCGGTTGCGCGATGGCCGAAGAGTTCATGTATTCCGGTAAGGACGTTCTGATCGTGTACGACGATCTCACGAAGCACGCCCAATCGTACCGCGAGATGTCGTTGCTGCTGCGCCGCCCGCCGGGACGCGAAGCGTACCCAGGCGACGTTTTTTATCTGCATTCACGGCTGCTCGAGCGTGCCGCGAAGCTCTCCGACGAAATGGGAGGCGGTTCGATGACGGCGCTTCCGGTCATCGAAACGCAAGCCGGCGACTTCTCGGCCTACATTCCAACCAACGTCATCTCGATAACCGACGGTCAGATCTACCTTACGCCGCAGCTCTTCTTCCAAGGAATCCGCCCGGCGGTCGACATCGGTCTCTCAGTCTCGCGCGTCGGCGGATCGGCGCAAACCAAGGCGATGAAGTCGGTCGCAGGTCAGTTGAAGCTGGAGCTGGCGCAGTATCGCGACCTCGCGGCGTTTGCCAAGCTCTCGAGCGACCTCGACAAGGCGACCCAAAATCAGCTCGCGCGCGGCGAGAAGCTCACCGAACTGCTCAAACAACCGCAGTACCAGCCTCAGGCAACCGAAGAGCAAGTCGTAATAATCTACGCCGCGACTAAAGGCTTCGTCGGCGACGTGCCGACCGTTCGGCTCGCCGGCTGGGCGTCGGGACTGATCGGCTTCCTGCGTACCGAGCACCCGCAAATTCTTGCATCGATCGCAGAGAGCGGCGCGCTGTCGGACGACACTCGCAAGCAGCTCGACGCCGCGCTTACAGAGTTTAATAAGAGCTTCTAGGAATGCCGTCGGTACGAGATCTGCGCGACCGCATCCGGTCGCTCAAGAATACTCAGCAGATTACCAAAGCGATGAAACAAGTCGCCGCGGCCAAAATTCGACGCGCCGAAGAGGCGCGCAAGCGCGCTCGTCCGTACGCGGACGCGCTTGCGGAGATGCTCGCGGATTTGATGGCGGCCGTTTCGACGGTCGATCACCCGTTCATGAAGCCGGGGAACGAGAGCGCTCCGGTCGGCATCGTCCTCATGAGCGCCGATAAGGGGCTCGCGGGAGCTTTCAACTCCAACGTGATTCATGCAGCCGAGATCTTCGCCCGCGGCCAAACCGGCGTTGCCTATTACACGGTCGGTCTCAAGGCGCGTAACGCGGTGCGGCGCATGGGCGTGCCGGACCATCCAACTTGGCCGCTGGGCGCCTCGAAGGTCGCCACGGCGCGTGAGGTCGCGCAGCGCGTCGCCGGCGATTTCGTAAACGGCACCATCTCGGAGGTTGTCGTGGTCTCGCAAAAGCTCGTATCGATGATGTCGCAACGCCCCGAAACGCGTAAGCTCGTGCCGGTACTCGCCGAGGATATCAAAGCCTTCGCCGAGGCCGAGGGCGCCGCCGAGGAGAGCCACGCCCCTCGCGGGGCGGTCGAGTTTTCACCGTCGCCGGAGTTCGTGCTCTCGCGATTGCTGCCCAAGTATCTCGAGTTCACGCTCTATTCGGCGATGCTCGAAACCGATGCGGCGTTCTTTGCCGCGCAACTCGTCGCGATGACCAATGCCACCGACAATGCGTCTAAACTCATCGACGAGCTGACGATTGCCATGAATAACGCCCGGCAGGCGGCGATCACCAAGGAACTGCTCGAGATCGTCGGCGGCGCCGAAGCCCTTGGTGTGGAGTAGCGATGGGGATCGTCGCCGTCGTAGCCTATCGTCCCAAGCCCGGCCGCGAGGACGAGCTGCTCGCACTCACGCGCGAGCATCATCCGATCCTACACGAACAAGGTTTGGTTACCGATCGGCCGCCGATCGTCACGCGCGCGACCGACGGCACCATCGTCGAGGTCTTCGAATGGGTTGCCGGCGGCATCGAACGCGCGCATTCGAACCCAGCCGTGGCGGAGTTGTGGCAGCGCTACGCCGCGGTATGCGATTACGTGCCACTGGCGACGCTTGCAGAGAGTACGTCGCTTTTCGCCGGTTTTGAAGCGCTCAACTAACACGAAATAAGGAAGAGGCAGACTATTATCATGGCTACCGACACCGGAAAAATTTCGCAAGTGCTCGGCAACGTCGTCGACGTCGAGTTTACGCCCGAGACGCTGCCCAACATTCGCGATGCGCTCGTCGTCGTGGTCGACGACGACTCGCGTAGCGCCGGTAATGGTACGGCGAAGGCGGCGCGCGAGCTGACGCTCGAAGTGCAGGACGAGCTCGGCGACAACCAGGTGCGGTGCCTCGCGCTGGGCTCGACCGACGGGCTCGTGCGGGGAGCGCCGGTCCGTAGTACCGGCGGCCCGATTCTCGTTCCGGTCGGCGAAGGCACCTTGGGGCGAATCTTCAACGTGCTCGGGAAAACGATCGACAGCGACGCCCCGATAACAGCCGCAGCGCACTGGCCGATTCACCGCCCGGCGCCCGAACTTAAATATCAAGAACCGACGGCCCGCGTGTTCGAGACCGGCATCAAGGTCGTGGATTTGATGGCGCCCTACACGCGCGGCGGAAAAGTTGGTCTCTTCGGCGGCGCGGGCGTGGGGAAGACGGTGCTCATCCAAGAGCTGATTCGGAATATCGCCTACGTTCACAAAGGTTTCTCGGTCTTTACCGGCGTCGGCGAACGGACGCGCGAGGGTAACGACCTGTGGCTCGAGATGAAAGAGTCCGGAGTGCTCGAGCAAACCACGCTGGTCTTCGGGCAGATGGACGAGCCGCCCGGCGTGCGCTTCCGCGTTGCGCAGACCGGCGTAACGATGGCCGAGTACTTTCGCGACGAGCTCGGCGCGGACGTGTTGCTCTTTATCGACAACATCTTTCGCTATATGCAGGCGGGCTCGGAGGTCTCGGCGCTGATGGGACGCATGCCCTCCGCCGTCGGTTATCAACCGACCCTCGGCACCGACATGGGCATCCTCGAAGAACGCATCACGTCCACGCGCAAGGGTTCGATCACGTCGGTTCAAGCCGTCTACGTGCCCGCCGACGATTACACCGACCCCGCGGTCGCTACGACCTTCGCGCACCTCGATGCGACGACCGCGCTTTCACGCCCGATCTCGGAACTCGGCATCTACCCGGCCGTAGACCCGCTGGCTTCAACGTCGCGCATCCTGGATCCGCAGATCATTGGCGAGGAGCACTACGAAGTCGCGCGCGGCGTGCAGGAAGTTCTTCAACGCTACAAAGACCTCCAGGACATCATCGCGATTCTCGGCGTCGAAGAGCTGTCGGAAGACGACAAGATCGCAGTAGCGCGGGCACGACGCATTCAGCGTTTCTTCTCGCAGCCGTTTTTCGTTGCCGAGCAGTTTACCGGCCGCTCGGGCAAGTACGTCAAACTACCCGAGACGATCGCGTCGTTCAAGGAAATTCTCGAGGGCAAGGTCGACGATCTGCCGGAAGGCGCGTTCTTTTATGCCGGCACGATCGACGAAGTAAAAGAGAACGCACAGCGCATGGCTCATGGCTGACGGCATCGCTTTCAAACTGGTTACGCCGGCGCAAGTCGTTTTCGACGGCGATGCGACGCTGGTTATTGCCGTGACGACCGAAGGCGAGGAAGGTATTCTTCCAAAGCACGCGCCGTTTCTCGCAGCGCTGAAGCCGGGAATCTTGCGAGCCAACGTGCTCAAGGACGGTGCCTCGTCGCGACTGGAGCTGGTCACCAGTGAGGGCTTCATGCAGGCGCTGCCCGATCGCGTAACCGTATTGGTCGACGAAGCGCTGGCGTTCGACGACGTCGTCGTCGCGGAGGCGCGCGAGCGGTTGGCGGCGGCGACGGACCGGCAAAAGGAGGCCGCAGCCGGGAGCGAAGCCTATGCGCGCGAGCAGGCCGTCATTGATTTTGCCAGTGCGCAACTGCGGTTGACCGGCCATCGGTAGGCGAGTTACCAGGCTACGCGAACGGTAGGTCGCATATGCTCGAACGCCTCGAAACGACGCTCCGAGTGCGGGGCGGCGCGCGCCTGGAAGGCTCGGTCGCAACGCATGGCGCCAAGAATGCCGCGCTGCCGATTATGGCCGCCGCACTGCTGGCGCGAGGCACGGTAACGCTCCATCGCGTGCCGCACATCACCGACGTCTCGGTGATGTGGTCGTTGTTGGAAGCCCTGGGCGCGCGGATTCGCTACGAAGACACGAACACCGTGACGATCGACGCGAGCAACGTCGCATCCTATCGTGCACCGTACGCGCTCGTGCGCAAGCTGGCCGCTTCGTTCGACATCGTCGGCGCGCTCCTGGGCCGGTTCGGCCACGCCGAGGTCCCGCTGCCGGGCGGCTGCGTGTTGGGCACGCGCGCGACGGACATGCACGAGCAAGCCTTCGTGGCGCTGGGATGCGACGTCCACAACGCGCACGGTTACCTCATCGCCGCATCGAAAGGTCCACGTTTGATCGGGGCCGCGATCGAGTTCCGTATGCCCAGCGTCGGGGCCACCAAGAACGCAATGCTCGCGGCGGTATTGGCCGATGGAACGACGACGTTGAAGAACGTCGCGATGGAACCCGAAGTCGTGGATCTCGCAAACTTTCTGGTCGCAATGGGCGCGCGGATTTCCGGCCAAGGTAGCGACACGGTCGTCATCGAGGGCGTCCGCGAGCTGCACGGCGTCGAGTATGAGATCATCCCCGATCGCATCGTCACGGGCACGCTGTTGCTCGCGGGCTCGGTGACGCGCGGCGACGTGACGGTCACCGGCTGCCGGCCCGAGCACTTGAGGGCCCTCACCGATAAGCTGGTGGAATGCGGCGTCGTGACGATCACGGGCGACGACTGGATCCGGGTCAGGGCCGACGGCATTACCGGCGGCACCGATATCCTTACCGCGCCTTATCCGGGTTTTCCGACCGATCTCCAACCGCAGATGGTCGGCTTTCTCTGTACCTGTCCCGGCACCAGCGTCGTGGAGGAGTCGATCTTCAACGCTCGCTTTTCGTACGTCAACGAGCTCGCTCGCATGGGAGCCGAGGTCAAAGTGACGATGGAAAGTAATGCTGCGGTCATCAAAGGTCCCAAGCAGCTCTCCGGGGCACCGGTGGAAGCGCCGGACATTCGCGCCGGCGCCGGCCTGGTCATCGGAGCCCTCGCGGCCTCGGGCGAAACCGAAATCATCGGCCTGGAATATATCGATCGCGGATACGAGCGCTTGGAAGAGATGCTTTCGGAGCTTGGCGGGCAAGTGCAACGCAGCAGCGGCGTGACGCCGCTCGTCGAGCCGGCGGGATTCTTTGAGACCAGTGAATACCCGCGAGTTTCGGCCAGCTAGCTTTTTGGAGTAGGAGTCAGTTCTTGGAAATCGGCATCGACCTCGGTACGGCTAACGTTTTGGTTTACGTCAAGGGAAAGGGCATCGTCTTACGCGAGCCGTCCGTCGTTGCCAAAGACATGAACACCGGCAGAGTGCTGGCCGTCGGCGAGGAGGCGCGGCAGATGCTCGGCAGAACGCCGGCGCATATCGCCGCGATTCGGCCTTTGCGCGACGGCGTCATCGCTGATTTCGAAGTGACCGAAGCGATGCTGTCGTACTTCATTAAAAAGGTCATGAAGGGCCGGTCCTGGTGGTCGTCGATCGTCAAGCCCAAACCCCACGTGACGATCTGCGTGCCCGCCGAGATTACGAGCGTGGAAGAGCGCGCGGTCAAGGATGCGGCGAAACTTGCTGGCGCGCGCGACGTCGAGATCATCGAAGAGCCCATGGCGGCAGCCGTAGGCGCTGGTCTCCCAATCGACGGGCCGTCAGGCAGCATGGTCCTCGACATCGGCGGCGGAACGACCGACGTTGCCGTGATTTCCCTGGGCGGTATCGTCGTGTCACAGTCGATCCGCGTGGCCGGCAATAAGATGGATGAGGCGATCGTTCGGTTCATCCGGCGCGTCTACAACCTCATGATCGGGGAACGGACCGCCGAAGAGATCAAGATCAAAATCGGCTCGTGTTATAAGCTCGAGCAGGAGCTCGCGATGGAGATTCGCGGGCGCGACTTGATCAACGGCTTGCCCAAGACGGTAAAGATCACGAGCGAAGAAGTGCGCGACGCGCTTTCCGAGCCGATTGGCGCCATCGTCGAAGCGGTCAAATCCGTGCTGGAGAAGACGCCGCCGGAGCTTGCCTCCGATATCATCGACCGCGGCATCATCTTGACCGGGGGCGGAGCGCTCATGCGTGGCTTGGACAAGCTGCTCTCCGACGTGACGGGAGTGCCGGCGATCGTCGCAGACGATCCCCTTTCGTGCGTCGCCATCGGGACGGGCGCGCGAGTGCGCGTTTAGACTCGTGCGGACCCGTGGCACAGCGAAGACTCGGGTCGACAGGGAATGATGGGGGGATGGCTCTGGACTGCGTTGGGCGGGTAATCAATGCAAATGCCGCCCGGATCGAGGATGTGGCCGAAGAGGTCGCGCGTACAGTCTTTTCCGGTGGGACGGTCATCTTACCCAATGACACGAGCTACTTCATCGGCTGCGATCCCTACGACTCGGCCGCAATCGATCGGATTTACGCGGCAAAGGGCCGGCCCGACAGCCGGCCCCTGACGATGCATGTGGCCTCTCCGCAAGAGTTTCTCGAGTACGCGTTCGAAAATCCATTGGCCGCCACCGTCGCCAAACGGCTGCTTCCCGGCCCCGTGATCGTATTGATTCGCAAGCCGGCCTTCATCGACGACGAGCTGGCCGCAGGCTTGCACACGCTCGCTTTCCGCGTGCCCGACGAGCCTTTTGCGCGCGCATTGCTCGAGCGCTGCGGACCGATCGCGGGCACCACGGCAATCCAGCCGGGCGGCCCACCCTATCTCGGCGATGAAGATGTGTCTATGCTTCCACCCGCGGACCTGCTCGTCGCGCACGGGCCGGTTCCCTACGCCGTCGAATCTTCCATCATCGATCTCTCGGGCGCGCGTCCTCGGCTGCTGAGAGAAGGCGCCGTTTCGGAGAGCCGGTTCGCAGCGCTCCTTGGACCGATCGAGCGCCCGTCGGTAAAGGTACGAACGCAAATAGTATGATTCGCTTTGTCGCACTACTCGTTGGGGCCCTGGCGCTCGTCGCGCTGGCCAAGCCGTCTTCCCCGCTCCCGGCACCGCCAGGTGTCTCGCCGTCGCCCGTGCTGGGTTCTTCGGGGCCGCCGAATCCGAAGGTGTCGCCCAATGGGAAGGCGTCACCGGGCGCTCCGGCCGCCTTCGATCTGGGCGTTTGGACGGTTCACGCTAACTCGCTGGACGCAAACTTCAAGACGGGCGACTTTAGCACGCCGGCCAAGGTCGTGATGACGCGCGTCGGCGGCGACGTTAGCGCGGATCGCGCCAACGGCAACTACAAAAAACAAATGCTCTATCTCAACGGCCACGTCGTGATGCACGACTCGCAGGGCGGCGCCGGGAACCTGACCGGTGGCGGGGGCGACGCCCATGTGTCGAGTCCCTCGACGCTTACGGCCGATAAAGCTCAGATCGATGGGCAGGCCAAAGTTTACATGGCCATCGGAAACGTCCACTACGTTCAAGCCGAGACCAACGTGACCGCGAATAACGGTACATTGAACGACGAAGCGCACACGCTGTTCCTCCAAGGCGCCGTGCATATCGTTTCGGGAACGCGAAAGATGGATGCCGGCAGCGTGCTCTACAACACCGCGACCGGCACCGCGCACGCCGAAGGCAACGTTACGATGCAGTTTCCCGGCGAGTTTCACCGGAAGCTGGCGACGCCTAAGCCGATCAAGGTGCCCGGGCCACCGTAGTCGTGGCGGCAACGTGCTGTTCGATTTTCCGGCAGTAGCAATCCCGTTGGCCGCGCGAATGCGGCCTCGCACGCTCGACGAGTTCGTTGGACAGCGGGAGTTGTTGGGGCCCGGACGTGCGCTGCGCGCTGCGATCGAACGCGACGCGGTGCCGTCGATGATCTTGTGGGGACCGCCGGGTAGCGGAAAGACGACGCTGGCCGAAATCATTGCCGGCCAAACCGGCGCCCATTTCGAGCGAATGTCGGCTGTGAATGCCGGCGTCAGCGACCTTCGGCGCGCTCTCAGCGAAGCCAGAGTCCGGCGGCGTTCCGGAAAACCGACGATCCTCTTTATCGACGAGATCCATCGGTTCAATAAAGCTCAACAGGATGTCGTGTTGCCCTTTGTCGAGGATGGCACCGTTACGCTCATCGGCGCCACTACGGAAAATCCATCGTTTGAGGTGAACTCGGCGCTGCTCTCGCGAGCGCGAGTCTTCGTCCTCGACGCGCTGTCCGACGAGGACGTGGGGACGATCGTCGATCGCGCGCTGCACGATCCCGAACGCGGCCTGGGCCACAAGGAGCTTGCAATCGACGACGAGGCTCGAGCGCTGCTGGTCGGGTTTGCAAATGGCGACGCGCGTGCCGCTCTGAGTTCGCTTGAACTTGCTGCCGCGTCGGCACGCGGAGAGCCGCCACACATCGACGTGGGAGTCGTGCGCGAGGCGATGCAGCGACGAAATGCCCGCTACGACAAGAGCGGCGAAATGCACTACGATACGATCAGCGCGCTGATCAAGTCCGTACGCGCAAGCGATGCCGACGCATCGCTGTACTGGCTCGCGCGCCTCATCGAGGGCGGTGAAGACCCGCTGTTTATCGCCCGAAGATTGGTGATCTTGGCGTCGGAAGACGTCGGGCTTGCGGATTCGAACGCTTTGCCGGTGGCCGTTGCGGCGCAGCAGGCGGTACACTTCGTGGGCATGCCCGAAGGCTTCTTTCCGCTCGCGCACGCGACGCTCTATCTTGCCACGGCGCCGAAGAGCAACAGCGTCGGCGCGAGCTATGGTGCCGCCATGGCCGACGTTTTGCAAACGCGCAACGATCCAGTGCCGCTGCACTTGCGAAACGCGCCCACGCACTTGATGCGCCGGCTCGGCTATGGCGAAGGTTACCATTACTCGCACGACGACTACGACGTCGCCCAGCTGAACCTGCCGCCGAGTTTGGCCGGCCGGCAGTATTACGCTGCGCGGGAGCAGGGAGCCGAACGGATCATCGCGGAGCGCCAGGCGGAAAAGCGAAGGCGGTCCGAGTGATACTCGAACCGCCAGTTTCCCGTTGCTACTTCTCGGAGTTGTGCGTTGGAGCTTCGCACAACCCAATACTAGAGCAGCATACTTGGAGCATTCTGTGAATTCAATTCGAATTTACTTCGATCACGCAGCCACGACGCCGGTGCGCCGCGAGGTCGCCGATGCAATGCGCGATGCTGCGGACCAATGTAATTTTAATCCAAGCTCGCTGCACTTCGAGGGGAGGCGAGCGCGCGCCGCGTTGGACGCTGCGCGCGACCGCGTGGCCGCGGCTATTGGTGCGCACCGTGACGAGATCGTGTTCACATCCGGTGGAACCGAGGCGGACAATCTGGCGCTGCGCGGGGCAACGCGAACCGCCCCTCGCCCGGCGCACGTCGTGGCTTCCGCCGTCGAACACCACGCGGTTCTCGCCTCCCTCGACCGCTTGCGCGAGGATGGATTCGAAACGAGCCTGGTACCGGTGGATCGCGAGGGGCGGGTCGATCCGGTGGAGTTCGAGCGTTCGCTCGGGTCGCGCACCGTGCTGGCGTCGATCATGTATGCGAACAACGAGGTGGGAACCGTCCAGCCGATCGCCGCGCTGTCGGAGATTGCGCGCCGCCGAGGCGCCTTCTTTCATACCGATGCGGTCGCGGCTCCGTGCTGGCTGCCCATCGACGTCCGAACCCTTGGCGTCGATCTGCTCTCGATCTCGGCGCATAAGTTTTACGGGCCCAAAGGCGTCGGGCTGCTCTACGTGCGTCGCGGGGTGCCTCTGGTTCCGCTCTCCCTCGGCGGCGGCCAAGAGTCGGGGCGGCGATCCGGCACGGAGAACCTGTCGGGGATCATCGGCATGGCTGCGGCGCTCGAACTGGCCGTCGCGGAACGAGCGAAAGCGTCCACCGGCATCGCGGCCCTGCGAGGCCGTTTGGAAGCCGGGGTCCGCTCTGCGGTAGCGGGCGTCAGTGTGAACGCCGCCGGGGCCTCCAGGCTGGCCAACTCGTGCAACCTGAGCTTCGCAGGAGTCGATCCGGCGGCGCTCATCATCGCGCTCGACCTTGCGGGCGTCTCCGCCTCGGCGGGCAGCGCTTGTACCTCGGGTACCCTCCAGCCCAGCCACGTCCTGTCGGCTATGGCGGGGCACGGGGACGGGCCGGCGAGCGGAGTCCGGTTCTCGCTCGGCACGGCGACGACGGCTGCGGAGGTCGACCGAGTCGTGGACATCCTGCCCGCAATGGTCGCTGATTTAAGGGCTTTGTGGAACCCGGTCGCGCATGCGGGGGGATTGGGTAGACTCGAAACGAACCGCGCGCGGCTGGAGGCAGGAGCTTGAACGGAACGGAGTATGGTCCACTAATCCTCGACGTCCTTGCGGGCGCGGGCATTCTGCTGGTCGGCATCGGCGTTTTTGTCGCGGCGCTAGCGCTTGCTAAAACGCTCGGCCGAGTGCGGATTACGCTAGACGAGGTGGACAAACAGCTCGAAAGCATCGGCACCCCGGTCAGCAACACACTGGCTCACGTCGACGAAGTGACGAAATCTCTGGAAGAAACTGCAGGCACGCTTTCGCGTACCGCCGACCTTACCAAAAGTGCGGTTACGCCCGCCATCATCAACGTCGGCGCTACGCTTGGCGGCATCACCGCCGGTTTACGGCGCTTGGTTACGGGAAAGAGTCAATAACTAGGGAGTAATTCAACTATGGGTAATGGCAATGGCGGGGGTCGATTCCTCGCCGGTTTTCTCATCGGAGCGGTTGCTGGCGTGGCCGCGGCTACATTTCTGACACAAGAAGAGACGCGCGATCGTCTCGCCGGCAAGGCCCGCGAAGCCGGAAACTTTGCAATGGACGCGACCGGCGACCTCCGCGAGAAGGTTGGCGGCGTTACCTCGCAATGGCAGTCGAGCGTATCGGAACTTTACGAAAAAGGCCGGCAAGTCGTTGAGAGCGCTCGTTCCAATATCGACGCCGCCGTTGCTGAGGGACAGACGACGGCGCAAGCGACGCGCGACGAACTTCAACGCCAGGCCGAGGGATAGCAAGTTGGACATCAAGGTGAACGTGCGGGAGGCGCCCGGCGACTGTTACGTGATCGACCTCAGCGGCGAAATCGACGTCTACACGTCGCCGAAGGTGAAGGACGCAATCGGGGAGCTGATCGACCGTGGCGTCTACTTCCTCGTCATCAATTTGGAGAAGGTTCGATATATTGACTCTACCGGTCTTGGCGTCTTGATTGGCGGACTCAAGCGCGTGCGCGAGCACGGCGGGTCGGTGAACCTCGTGTGTACCAACCCGCAGATTAAGAAGATCTTCGACATAACTGGTCTAGTCAAAATCTTCGGCATCTTCGAGAACGAAGATGCGGCGATGAAAGCGCTGGTATGAATCCAGCCGTCGAGCCTTCCGATAAGGAGCTCGTCGAGCTGCGTATTCCGTCTCGGCCCGAATGGGTCGCCCTCGCCCGACTCGCCGCCGCAACCGTTGCCAACCGCCTGCACTTTTCGATCGAAGAGATCGAAGATGTGAAGCTGGCCGTCGCGGAAGCGTGTACTGCCGTGATTCAGCACGAAGGGCACGGGGAGTTTATCGACCTTACTTGCGAAGCGCTCTCCGATCTGTTACGCATTCGCGTGCGCGACAGCGGGCGCCACGGTCTTCAGCGCTCCGAAGCACCGAACATGAACTTCGATGAAGCTCGCATCGCCGGCCTGGGCATTTTTCTTATACGGACGTTGATGGACGAGGTCAGCTACGACGTCAGTCCGCAGGGCACCGATTTGCTGATGGTCAAGAGGCTGACCGACCCGACGGGTCACTAGTGCAAGAACGGGAGCAAGCACGACGCGACCGTAAGCGGACCCGCGCCCTCTTCGAGCGCTTCATCGAGCAACGCGAGCGGCCCGCGCAACCCGATCAAACCCGGGGACCCGAATACGAAGAGTTGCGGGACGAGCTCGTCGTCGTTCATTTGAATCTCGTACGTTTTCTGGCCGTCAGATTTGCCAATCGCGGGGAGCCGCTCGACGATTTGGTGCAGGTCGGCACCGTCGGACTGCTCAAAGCGATCGACCGTTTCGACCTCGACCGCGGCGTCGAGTTCACGACCTACGCGACGCCGACGATCGTCGGCGAGATCAAGCGCTACTTTCGCGATAAGGGCTGGGCGGTGAAGGTTCCTCGCCGGCTTCAGGAACTCAATCTCGCGGTGAACCGCGCCAGTGACAAGCTCGCGATATCCCTCGGGCGCAGCCCGACCGTCACGGAGTTGGCCGAACACCTCCAGGCCGGCGAAGACGAGATTTTGGAGGCTCAGGAGCTGGGCCAGGCCTACAACCTGCTCTCGCTCGATAGCGAAGTCTCCGGCGAGGCCGACAAAAAGTCGCAGACGCTCGCGGACACCGTCGGCGTCGCGGACGCCGGCCTCGAACTCCTCGAGGACCGCGCGAATCTCGAGCAAGCCTTCGGAGTCCTCACCGGGCGCGAGCGCGTGATCATCTATCTTCGCTTTTACGAGTCGGTTTCGCAGACGGAGATCGCCAAGCGCCTCAACGTCTCGCAGATGCATGTGTCGCGTCTACAGGCCAAGGCGCTTGAAAAGCTCCGCGCAGTCCTAGCCGAGTAGCCCATAGCGCGCCGATCAGGGGGTCCCCAGCGCAGTCGAAGGGCTCCTCCCTTCCACGCCCCGCCGCATGGGTGCGCGGACCTCTGACCGCTGCCGCAGCGGTCTCTACGCGGTCCCTGTTATAATCGCAACGGTGAAGAGTCAGGAACTTAGGCAGGCGTGGATCGATTTTTGGGTGGCAAAGCAGCATAAGCTGCTGCCGCCGGCGAGTCTGGTTCCGCACGAGATGTCGACGACGCTCTTTACGATAGCCGGGATGGAGCAGTTCGTGCCCGTCTTTCTCGGCGAGCAGCGGGCTCCGGCGCCGCGCGTCGTGACGGTGCAGCGGTGCCTCCGCGTCGCCGGAGCGAAGAGCGATATCGAGAGCGTTGGGCGCACCGGGCGTCACGGCACATTCCTGGAAATGCTCGGCAACTTCAGCTTCGGCGACTATTATAAGCGCGACGCAATCGCGTGGGCGTGGGAGTTCGTGACCCAAGTGCTTCGCCTGGATCCGCAGCGGCTGTACGTCACCGTGCACACGGACG
>JBEKRW010000018.1:0-18306 GCA_049517595.1 Candidatus Cybelea sp.
TGCAGGTACTTCGCGAGCACCGCGGAGCGAGTCGTTCCGTACGACTCGCCGAACAGAAAGCGCGGCGAGTTCCAGCGGTTGAACTGCGTGATGTAACGCTGGATGAACTGGCCGAAGGCGGCGGCGTCTTCGTCGACGCCCCAGATATCCTCGGGCTTGCCGGCGCCGATGATCCGGCCGAATCCGCTTCCCGGCATGTCGATGAAGACCATATCCGTCTTGTCCAGCAACGAATACTGATTGTCGACGATCCGGTACGGCGGCGGCCCGGTCAATCGTCCGTCGCCGGTCTGCACGCGAACCGGTCCGAAGGATCCCATTCGCAACCACATCGTCGAACTGCCCGGCCCGCCGTTGTAGATGAACGTCACGGCGCGCTTGGACGGATCGGCGCCGTCGAGCGTATACGCGGTGTAAAAGACGCGAACGATCGGCTGGTCGTCGCCGTTGCGCAAGGTAATCGTGCCGGCGCGCGCGGTATAGGCCAACGCCCGTCCGCCGAGCGTAAGACGGTGGTGCGTGACGCCGTCGGGCGTCAATGCGGGAATAGCCGGCGGCTTCGCGGCGCCTGCGGGCAAAGCGATGGCGAGCGCCACAACGGCGATCGGCAGAACGCGTAGTGATTTAAACTGCAATCGAGGCCTCCAGTGCACGCCGATTATCCTCGGTACGGTTCCGGGCTCCTGCCTGTTTCGCCGATCGAACCGCCGTATGCTTGCTCGATTTGGGTTGCATAACGGTTCTCGACGATTCGCCGCTTGATTTTCATCGACGGCGAAAGCTCGCCGCCTTCGACGCTAAACTCGGTGGGAACCACTACGATACGGCGCACTTGTTCGTAGCCGGCCAACGCGCGCGTCTGCTGGTGCACTTCGTGGGTCAAGAAGGTGCGCACGTCGTTGCGGCCCGCAAGCTCTTCGGTCGTGGCCCCGGCGGGCAACTGCGGCAGCTCCAGCCGAAGCAGCGTCCAGTTCGGGCAGATCAACGCGATCGGGAAGGGGCGGCCGTTGCCGACGACCAGTACCTGGGCAACATAGATCGAACGCTTGATGTTGGCCTCGACCCGAGCCGGCGAGATCCACTTCCCGGTATCGGTTTTAAAGATCTCGTTCTTGCGATCGGTGATTCGCAAGAAACCCGCGCCGTCGAGCTCTCCGACGTCGCCGGTGTGCAGCCAGCCGTCGCGAAGCGCTGCCGCCGTCGCCTCGCCGTCGCGATAATAACCGAGCATGACGTTGCGGCCGCGAACGAGCACTTCGCCATCGGACGCAATCACGACGTCAACGCCGGTAATCGGGCGGCCCACCGCGCCGTACTCGTTTGCGGACAGGCGGCTCACCGAGACGACCGGCGAGGTTTCCGTAAGGCCATACCCTTGCATGATCGGAATGCCCATCGCCAGGAACGTCATCGCGGTATCGATATGCAGCGGTGCGCTTCCGCTGGTAAGGAACTTCACGCGATCCAGGCCGAGCGCGACCGGAATTTTTCGAAGCACCACGGCCTTGGCGACGGCGTATTTGAGCCTCGTCAAAGGCGCGGGCGTCCGCTTGGAGACCGCCGTCGCGCGCATGTACTCGCGTCCGGCGTCGAGTGCCCAAGGGACGAGCCGCCCTTTGAGGCCGCCGGCCGCCAGCGCCTGACCCTTCACGCCGGCAAGCACCCGATCGAAAATGCGGGGAACCGACGTCATCTCCACCGGACGCACGTGCTTGAGGTCCTTGAGCAGCTCGCCCGGGTCGTGACAGATGAAGTAACGCACCTTCGCCAGCAGGTAGATGTAGATCAGCGTGTGCTCGTAGATGTGCGAGTACGGCAGCACCGAGAGCACGTCGCGCCCACCTTCGATGCCTTCGAAGCCGCAATCGAGGGAAACCCGTGCGTTGAAACCCAGGTTATCGTGCGACAGCATGACGCCTTTCGGCGGCCCGGTCGTTCCGGAGGTGTAGATCAACACCGCGAGGTCGTCGGGCTCGAGCGCCGACTCGTAGGCCGCCGGCAGCCCGGGATTCGCGGTTCGCAGCACCGCGCCGCACGCTTCGAACGCTTCCAGGCCGTCCGGCGCGCTCGAGTTCAAAACGACGACGCGCGGCAGCGCCACGTCCGTCGCTCGCAGGCGTTCGAGCGTCTCCGGACCGTCGACGAAGATCAATCGAGCACCCGAGTTTTCGAGGATATAGGCCGTGTGATCGAGCGCTTGCGTCGGATAGATCGGTACGACGACGCAGCCCGCGAAGAACGTCGCGAAATCGCAGACGATCCAATCGACGCAGTTATGTGAGACCAGCGCGACTCGATCGCCGGCCTCGAGCCCGGCGTCGCGAATCGCGCAGGCCACGTTTTCGACGCGCACCAGCAATCGCTCGCTCGAGATGGGCGTCCACGCCCCCGCGACGCGCTCGACCAGCGCTTCGGCGCGCTGTTGCGCAAGCGCCGTGCGGATGAGGCTGGGCAACGTCTCCTTCGCTGGGATCTCCACAGACATGAGGAGGTTCCCAATGCGCAACGCGCCTAGGGCAGCCCTTCCTCGTGCGGAAATCGCCGGAGTTTCGCAGAGGGGCCACAATCTCTCCCGCTCAAGCTACCACTCTACGTTTGAACCCTCGATATATCTGGAGGTTCCTATGCAAAGGGCTCACCTCACACTTCGGGTGTTATCGATACTCGGGATCGCAACAGCCTTCGCCGCCTGCGCGAACCCCGGGTCTTCGGACAACGTTACGCCTTCGGGCACCACCCGCGACTCGCGTACGCGGGCGGGGCGAAGTCTTGGTCCCGACAACGTCGTCGAGTTTGCCTACGTGGTCAACCTTTCCAGTGGCAACGTTTCCGCATACAAAATAAACGGGCATACCGGCGCGCTGACGGCATTGACGGGATCACCGTTTTCCGCGGGCAGTAATCCGTACGACATCTCCATCGATCCTGCCGGCGGCTACGCATACGTGACCGATTACGGCAGCGGCGAAGTTTCGGCGTATTCGATCAATCCGACGAGCGGCGCGCTGAGTGCGGTGTCGGGGTCACCGTTTACGGCGACCGCTCCCTATGGTATTGGTGTCGATTCTACGGGCAAGTTCGCCTACGTCGCGAACCTTACCGCAAGCGGGATTTCCGAATATTTAATCGGCAACGGGACGGGGACGCTGTCGTCGGCGGGGCCGCCGTTTTCCGCGGGCAGCTATCCCATCGCCGTGGCAGCCGACCCAATCGCCGGATATCTCTACGTGGCTAACGAGCAATCCAACGACGTTTCGGGTTATTCGATCAATCCTATCAACGGCAATCTAACCGCGGTGACGGGCTCGCCTTTTACGGCCGACAGCCAGCCCTACGGCATCGTCGTCGACCCCCAAGGCAAGTTCGTTTACGTGCCCAACTACAGCTCCAACGACATCTCGGCGTATACGATCCTAAGCGGTGGCGAGCTACGGCGGGCAGAGAACTCGCCATTCGCAGGGGGCCCGAGCCCGATCCACGCCGTCGTCGATCCGCAGCACCGGTTTCTCTACGTGACCGACTTCGGCGGCGCCGAGATTTCCGGCTTTAGCATCAACGCAAACACGGGCGCGCTGACGGCCTTGACGGGCTCGCCGTTTTCGGCGGGTAGCAATCCCGTTGACGTCTCGGTCGAACCTCGGGGCAAATTTGCGTACGTCACGAACTATACTTCGAATAACGTTCTCGGCTACAAGATTCAAAGCAGCGGGGCATTGATAGAGCTGCATGGCGCGCCGGCCACGGGCACCGGCCCGGAAGGCATCGCAACGTGTCTCGTGGCCGGCGGGACGTGCAAACCCCCACCACTCTAGAGGCGATGCTTCCTTCAGGGTTCGCGCAGATAGGGGCGCGCTCGCTCTAAGCGGCTCTGCGTCATTCCCGCGACGTCTAAAAGCTCGTCGAGCGACGCGAAGTTGCCTTCGCGCTCTCGCAGTTCCACGATGCGCGAGCCCGCGGCGCGACCAATTCCCGGGACCGCGGCGAGGGCCGCGGCATCGGCCGTATTGACGTCGACGCTGACGCCGGCCGGCGCCGAGGCGCGGTGGCGCCGTGCGCGTGGCTCGCGCAGACGGGTCCGCGATGCTTCGCCGGCGGTGGGAACGTAGATCTCCTCGCCGTCGGCGGCGCGAGCGGCAAGATTGACGCCGCCGGCCTGCGCCGATGCCCCAAATCCGCCGGCCAAAGCGACGGCCTGTGCGTAGCGGTCGCCGGCGTGGAGATGATACAGGCCGGGTTTCCGAACGTCGCCGGCCACGTAGACGACCAGGTCGCCGGGCGGTGCGGCATACCGGAAATGGCGATGGTGCTCCCCGCCGGAAGCGAGCGGATCGGGGTCGACGTTCGGCGTGGCGAGCGAAACCGATTGGATGACGGCCTTCGGAGCCGGATGCCAGAGCGCGAAGGCAGCAAGGGCCAGTGCCGCCCCGGCAACTAAAACAGTTCTCACGATCATGCTTCTCCATCACGCCGAGAGCCTGCAGCGCAAAGGGTAGCGGTAAGCACCTTCCAGCGTGTACCATGCTCTTCATGGCCGGGAGCTACGACTTCGCCTCGATCGAGCACAAGTGGCAGTCGCGCTGGGAGCGCGAGTCAATTTATCGCGCGCCCAACGAAAGCGAGAAGCCCAAGTATTACGCGCTGGAAATGCTCCCGTATCCTTCGGGAGATCTCCACGTCGGGCACGCAAAAAACTACACGATCGGCGACGCCGTGGCGCGCATGCGGCGCATGCTCGGGTACAACGTGCTGCACCCAATGGGCTGGGACGCCTTCGGCTTGCCGGCCGAAAACGCGGCGATCTCGCACGACGCCGACCCTGCCGTCTGGACGACCGAGAACATTCTCAACATGCGCCGCCAGCTGCGCTTGCTGGGCACCAGTTACGACTGGTCGCGAGAGATTGCGACGTGCGAACCCGAGTATTATCGTTGGAATCAGTGGCTCTTCTTACGCTTGTACGAAGCCGGTCTCGCCTATAAACGCGAGGCCCCGGTCAACTGGTGCCCGCACGATCGAACGGTGCTGGCCAACGAGCAGGTCGTCAACGGGCGCTGCTGGCGCTGCGAGCACCTCGTCGAACGGCGCAACTTATCGCAGTGGTTCCTGCGGATCACCGAATACGCCGACCGTTTGCTCGACGATCTCGATACCCTGACGGGCTGGCCCGAGCGCACGCGGGCGATGCAGCGCAACTGGATCGGCCGTAGCGAAGGCGCCACGTTCTCTTTTGGCATCGACGGACTCGATGCGGACGTCGACGTCTTTACGACGCGGCTCGACACGCTCTTCGGCGCGACCTTTCTCGCCATCGCTGCGGAGCACCCGGCCGTGAGCGCGCTGCAGCGGATCGTTTCCCCCGAACATTCGGCCGAGATTGACGCATTCGCCGAGAGCCTGAAATCCAAATCGGAGCTGGAACGAACCAGCTTGATGGAAAAGCGCGGCATCTTTACGGGCGCGTACGCGATCCATCCGCTCTCTCGCGAGCGCATTCCAATCTGGGTGACCAGTTACGTCCTCGCGGAGTATGGAACCGGGGCCGTGATGGGCGTTCCGGCGCACGACGAGCGCGACTTCGAGTTCGCGCGAAAATATGCGCTTCCGATCGTTACCGTCGTCGTGCCGCCAAACGTGCCGCCCGGCGAGACGCCTCCCGAACCTTATGTCGAAGACGGGCGCCTGATCGCCAGCGAGGAGTTTAGCGAGATGTCGAGCGAGCGCGCTCGCGAGGCCATCGCGCAACGCCTGACCACGCTCGGTCGCGGGAAGACCAGCGTCAACTACAAGCTGCGCGACTGGCTGATCTCACGCCAGCGGTATTGGGGAACGCCGATTCCAATCGTCTACTGCAGTGCGTGCGGCGAAGTGCCCGTGCCCGACGGCGAACTGCCCGTTCTTTTGCCTCTGGGCGTGCGTCTGCGCGGTGAAGGGTCGCCGCTGGCCGCGCTGGCTGAGTTCGTCGAAACGTCGTGCCCAAAGTGCGGCGGCCCCGCGCGCCGCGAGAGCGATACGATGGATACGTTCTTTGAGTCGTCGTGGTACTATCTGCGCTACCTCGATCCGCATAACGATCGGCTGCCATGGTCGGCGGAGCGTGCCGCGCAGTGGATGAACGTCGATCAGTATATCGGTGGCGCCGAGCACACGGTGCTTCATCTGCTGTACTCGCGTTTCTTTTATAAGTTCTTCCACGATCGCGGCTGGGTGCGTGGCCGCAACGAGCCCTTCGAGAACCTCTTCCACCAAGGGCTGGTGCTGCGCGACGGTGAGAAGATGTCGAAATCGCGCGGCAACGTCGTCGGCATCGACGAGACCGCGCAGAAGATCGGCGTCGACGCGATGCGGCTCTTCGCGCTCTACGTCACACCGCCCGAAGAGACGAGCGACTGGACCGACGAAGGCATCAGTGGACGCGTGCGTCTTTTGAACCGCATCTGGCGCGCCTGCGAGCCCGTCTTCGGGACGCCGCCCGATAGCGGGGCGCGCGACTTGCCGGCGGTTCAAAACGCCGCGGACAAGGCGCTGCTTCGCGCGGTGCACGTCGCCGCCAAATCGGCGGTCGACGAGACGCTGTCGCACCGCTTTCATTACAATACGACGATCGCCAAGCTCGACGAACTGGTAAATCTCATAACGGTATCGTCCGCGCCCGACTCGCCGGTAACGGCCTATGCCGTGCGGGCGTTACCGATCCTCGTCGCGCCTTTCGCTCCCCACATCGCCGAAGAGCTTTGGGAACGATTCGGCCACGCGACGTCGGTGCACCTCGAGCCGTACCTGCAGCCCGACGAACGCGCACTGGCGGTCGACGAGGTTACGTTGGTCGTGCAAGTCAACGGCAAGGTTCGAGCGCGCCTCGCCGTTGCGCCCGGCATTGACGAGGAGCGAGCCTTCGCGCTGGCACTCGCGGAAGCCAACGTTCGCACCCGCCTCGACGGCAAGAAGGTGCGTAAGCGGATCTACGTTCCGGGCAAGCTGCTCAACATCGTCGCATGACTGCGCCTCAAAAACTTTCGACCCAGGTATGCATCGTTGGCGGAGGCCCGTGCGGGGTGATGCTCGGCGTGCTGTTGGCGCGCGCCGGCGTCGACGTCGTCGTGCTCGAAAAGTATAAGGACTTCTATCGCGACTTTCGCGGCGACACGATCCACCCGTCGACCCTCGATTTGCTTTACGAGCTGGGCTGGCTCGATGCGTTTCTCGCGCTCCCGCATGACGAGATTCGTTCGATTGGCGTCAACATCGGCGGCGAAAACGTGGAAGTTGCCGACCTCACTCATCTTCGGACGCACTGCAAGTTCGTCGCGTTGATGCCGCAATGGGATTTTCTCAACTATCTGGCAGAGAACGGCCGCCGCTACCCGACCTTTCATTTGATGATGCAGACCGAGGGCATCGCCTTGCTTGAAAGCGGCGGCCAAACGACGGGCGTGCGCGCCATGACGCCAAATGGTGAGATCGAGATCGGCGCCAAGCTCGTGGTCGGCGCCGACGGACGCCATTCCACCGTTCGCGCTCTTGCCGGTCTGACCGTCGAAAATCTCGGCGCGCCGATGGACGTGCTTTGGATGCGCATTGCAAAGCACCCGGGAGAGGCCGAGCAACGCTTGGGCACGATCGCTACCGGACATATGCTCGTGATGATCGACCGCGGCGACTACTGGCAGTGCGCCTACATCATCCGCAAAGGCTCCTTCGACGAACTAAAGGCGCAGGGCATCGAGGCGCTGCAACGAGGCCTCGTGGAACTCGTTCCCGCGCTGCGCGACCGCGTTGCGGCGCTCGACGACTGGTCGAAGGTCTCGATGCTCGAGGTTCGCGTCGACCGGCTGGAGCGCTGGTACCGGCCGGGCCTGCTCTGCATCGGCGACGCCGCCCATGCGATGTCGCCGATCGGCGGCATCGGAATCAATCTTGCAATCCAAGATGCGGTCGCGGCTGCGAACATTCTGGCCGATACGCTGGCATCGGGCGCGACGCCGGCGGAAGCAGAGCTGCACCGCGTTCAAGAACGCCGAGCCTTCCCCACCAAGGTGACGCAGGCGTTTCAAACTTTCGTGCAGGACCGGGCGATCGATCCCATTCTGAGCGGAAAAGAGATCGACCGGGCGCCGTTGGCAATGCGCCTGCTCGACGAGTTTCCGCTGCTTCGCCGTCTCCCCGCGCGCTTGATCGGCGTCGGCGTGCGACCGGAACACGTCCGCACGCGCGACGCGTTCTAGGCGTCCGAGGCGAAGAGCATGTCGTAGAGCTTGCCGCCGATGGCGCCGCCGACGATCGGCGCTACCCAGAAGAGCCAGAGCTGGGCGACTGCCCAGCCGCCGACGTAAACGGCGACGGCGGTCGAACGCGCGGGATTCACCGACGTGTTCGTTACCGGAATGCTGATGAGATGGATCAGCGTGAGCGATAAGCCGATCGGAATCGGGGCGAAGCCGGCCACGACCCGTTTGTCGGTCGACGCCGCGATGATGAAGATGAACATCAGCGTCATCACGACTTCGCAGACCGCGCAGGCGAGCAATGTAAAGTGTCCGGGAGAGTGCTCGGCGTAGCCGTTGCTCGCAAAACCGTTGGCCGTCGTGAAGCCGGCTTGGCCGCTCGCGATCATGTAGAGGACGCCGCCGGCGATGATACCACCGACGACCTGCGCGGCGATATATGGTATGACGTCGCGCCCATTGAAGCGGCGCGCCGCCCAAAGGCCTACGGTCACGGCCGGATTGATGTGACAACCTGAAATGCCGCCAATCGCGAAGGCCATCGTGAGCAGCGTCAGGCCGAAGGCCAGCGCTACGCCGGCAAATCCGATGCCGAGGTTGGGAAAGGCGGCCGCGAGAACGGCGCTGCCGCACCCGCCCAGGACCAGCCAAAACGTACCGATGAGTTCCGCCGCGAGTCGCTTCGAAAGAGGCATATTCGAGCTCCTTATTTCCGCCTCGACAAACCAAGGCGAGCGTCCGCTCGACCTTCCTAGGCCGGTCCTTTCGCCCCTTCCCGCGCCAGCATTTCGTCGTAGATTTCCGTTACGCGGCCGATCGTGTCGACGTCTTCGGGCGGCTTGTCGTCGCGGATGCGAACGATGCGTGGAAAGCGCAAAGAAAAACCGCTCTCGTGCAGCGTGCTCCGTGCGATCACGTCGAACGCAACTTCGAGAACGATCTTCGGCTCGACCGGAATTTCGTGGGAACGCGCTTTCTCGCGCCGTTGCTCGACCGGCAGCCGGTGTGCGAGAAACCACGGCGTGAGCCCGGCGATCTCGGCGTCGGTAAGGCCGGAGTACGCCTTGCCGATCGCCAGCAGCTCGCTGCGCTCCCCCAGAACCGCAAACGTGTAATCGGAGAGCACCCCCGATCGCTTCCCGTGCCCCCATTCGACCGCGACCACGACGACATCGAGCGTCGAAAGCTCGCGCTTGAGTTTGTGCCACCACTTCCCGCGCCGCCCGGGCAGATACGGCGCGTCGGCTCGCTTGAGCATCAGCCCCTCATTGCCGCGCGCACGCGCCGCTTCGAAGCGCTCGTTCACGAATGCGGGCTCCGGATCGTCGAGGAGTTCGAAGGGCGATAACTTGAGGTGCGGACCGGCTGCGAAAAAACCCGCGAGTTGCTCGCGGCGGCCAGTGAGGGGCTCGTCGATTAGCAAGTCGCCGTCGACTGCCAAGAGGTCGAAGATGACGTATGCAACCGGCACCTCTGCGCGCAGCGACTCGTCGGCCACTTTGCGCTGGAGACGAGCTTGCAGGGTGCGAAACGGCTGCACGCGCCCGTCGCGCATCGCGACGATCTCGCCGTCGAAGATCGCCGTGCGCGAGAGCGTGGCCAGCTCCGCGGTTACCTCGGGGTACGCAGCGCTCACGTCGTTGAGGCGGCGCGAAAATAGCGTTACGTTGCCGCCGCGAAGGTGCGCTTGCACGCGGATGCCGTCGTATTTATCTTCGATCAGCCACGCCTCGCCGTCGAGTTGGTCGTAGGTTTCGCCAAACGGAATCGGGGTGGCCAGCATGAAGCCGATCGGCGTGCCGTACTCTACGCGCAGCTCGTCGAGCCTGCCGTGCTTGGCCGCCACCGCAACCGCGCCGACGTCGCCGCAGGCCATCAACCCGCGGCGAACGGCAGCCGGATCCGAGTCGAAGGCCGCGGCGATTGCATCGAGCACGAGCCCCTCGCGTAATCCGACGCGCAGATCCCCGGTGATGATCTTGACGACGTACGTCGCGACCAACGGGTCATCACAGGCGCGCAGGATGCGCTCGAGTACCGCTTCGCGCCGCCGGTTCGCGCGCTTTCCCGACGCCTCCGCGATTTCGCCGAACAAAACCTCGAGCGCCGCGGGCGTGAGGCGATCCCCGAAGAGCATCGCGTCGACCGGGGGGCGCACTAGCGGTCCCAGCGCGGCGCCGAGATCGCCGGTCGCGCGATAGTTCGAGCCCAACGCGGCATCGTCGAAGCCCCAGACGCGTTGGGCAACCTCGACGATCGTCCGGCCGCCGACCGATAGCGTTCGCCGGTCGCGAGCCGCGAAGGGGTTTCCGGTGAAGAAGCGCGCCGCCGCAGTGAGATCGGCGTCATCGAGCGAGCGCAAATACGCCGCCAGCGCTGCGATCTTTTCCAGTTTACCGGGAGTCGCCGCGATCCGCTGCGCGGTTAGTGCAAAGCGCTCCATCGCTCGAAGTATTCGTACGTTGCGCGGATGCCGTCGGGCAGCGCCGTCGCCGGCGTCCACCCGAGATCCAAGCGCGCGCGCGTGGCGTCGAACTGCGCGTCGCGCGCGTCGCCCGGGCGCTGGGGCCCGCGTTCCACCGGCGCTTGAAAACCGGTCAGCTCGACCAGCCGGCGATAGATCTCGTTGACGCTGGTGCGGACTCCGGTGCCGATCACGTAACAGCCGCCCGAACCCCGCTCGAGCGCGGCGAGGTTCACGCGCGCCACGTCCTCAACGAACACGTAGTCGCGGGTCTGTTCGCCGTCCCAGTCGATGCGAACCGGCTCGCGAGCGAGAAACTTTCCGATGAAGATCGAGATCACACCGGCCTCGCCGTTGGGATCTTGACGCGGGCCGTAAACGTTACCGTAGCGCAACGCCGTGAAGTCTAAGTCTCGCGAGGCCTTGTAGAAGCGTAGATAATCTTCGGCAACCATCTTGGTGATGCCGTATGGCGATGTGGGGTGCTGGGGCGTGTCGTCGGTGATCGGCAGTCTCTCGGGTGTGCCGAAGGTCGCACCACTCGACGCGAAAATGACCTTTCGGACGCCGGATTTTTGCGCGAACTCGAGCACGTTGAGCAGCCCGATGACGTTGATCTGCGCGTCGTAGACCGGATCGCGCGTCGAGATCGCGACTGAGTGCTGCGCCGCATGATGGCTGACGATCTCCGGGGCGAAATCGGCAAAGATCCGGCCGATCGCCTCGTCGCGAATGTCCATATGGACGAGCGAAACGTTCTCCGGAAGGTTGGCTCGCCGGCCGCCTCCGTGCTCCCAGAGCGAGTCGATCACCAACACCTCGTGGCCCGCGGCGCAATAGGCGTCGGCGACGTGCGACCCGATGAAGCCGGCGCCCCCGGTAATGACGATGCGCACCGCGTTGCCTTCTTAGATTACGCCGGCTTGCCGAAGCGGCGAGTCGTCGCAGGGGACAGCCTGTGCTGAGCGCAGTCGAAGCGCCATCGTGGGGACTCCTTTGCTTTGCGAGCGTTTGCGTGCTGGGAACGCTGGCCGTTATGCCGTTGGGGCCGGACCTTCGTCCCTTAGAGATTCTCGGGTTCGTCGCACTTGCGGTTTATGTTTGTTTCGGGCGCGAATCGCCGCGCTTTCGCGCCGCGTTGCTCGTTGCCCTGGTCGCTGCGGCCGGTAACGCCGCACACCATCAGCACGCTCGACCGGATATCGTGGAACGCCGCACGGCGCGGTATGCGGCAGCGCTATTGGAGCGCGCGAACGAAGGCGACGGCTCTTCTACGCTTACACTGGAGCTCGATGGCGGCACCGCGGTACAGGCGCGCGTGCGCGGCGAGGTTCCTGCTCCGGGCGCACGATTGATCGTCCGCGGACGGCTCGAGCCGTTTGACGATGTGCGAAATCCGGGCGAGCCGAGCGAACGCGAAATGGAGAACGAGCGTGGGCTCGCGGGGCGGCTCGATGCCGCCGCCATCGAATCGGTGATTGGATCGCGGTGGAACGCTCGGATCGCGCTCGCATGCGCCCACGAGTGGGCGCACGAACAACTTCGCGAACGTCTGTCCGAACCCGCCGCATCGGTGCTCGCGGGCGAACTGTGGGGAGAACGATCGTCGCTGCCGCCGGCTTTGCGCACCGAGTTCCAGGAGACCGGCACGGTGCACATCTTAGTCACGGCCGGTTTACACATGGGTACGGTAACCGCGCTCTGCGTTCTCGTGCTGTTTTTTTTTGGATTGCCGCGCTGGTCCACGTGCCTGATCGCCATAGCGCTGCTTTGGGGCTTCGTTTGGTGGAGCGGTGCGCAACTGCCTGCGGAGCGCGCCGCGACGATGGCGACGGCGGCACTCGCCGCGCGCGCTTGCGGCCGCGCCACGCTGTCGTGGAACGCGCTGGGACTGGCCGCGATGGCTATTGCATTGCTGCGCCCGCAAAGCGTCGCAACGGCTTCGTTTGCGCTGTCGTTTTCCTGCGTTGGCGCGATCTTCGCGTGTGCCGGCCCCGTGGAGCGCTGGATCGAAGAGCATGTCGCCCTGCCGCAACGCGTACGCGAGGCACTCACGCTAACGCTCGCCACGCAACTCGGAACCTGGCCGCTGGGAGCTGCGGTGTTCTTGCAGTTTGCGCCCTACGCCGTGGCGGCGAACTTCGCCGTCGTTCCGTGCGTGGCAGTAACGATGGCGCTTGGAGCGGCGACGCTCGCGCTGGCGTGGTGCACGCCGCTGGCCCAACTGTCCGCAAATCTCGCCTCGTGGCCGCTGGCGTGGATGCTGGGCGTCGTGCAAACCGTGAGCGGGCTGCCATATGCCGCGCTGCCGATGACGCCGGCACCTGCTTGGTGCATCGCCGCCTACGACGCTGCGCTCCTCGCAGCGCCGGCGTTATGGCGCCGGAACGGGCGGACCGTTGCAGTTGCTGCACTGGTTCTGGCAACCTCGTACGTCCTGTGGCCGCCGCGTGCGATTGACGGGCGGCTGCGCATTACGGTTCTCGACGTCGGGCAAGCCGATGCGATCGTTATTCAAACGCCGCGCGGTCACGCGTTGATGGTGGACGCCGGCGGGCGACTCGAGCGCGGGGGCATGCCGGGCAGCGACTCCGTCGCCGAGCGCGTGGGCGAGCGTACCGTCGTGCCGTTTTTGCTTCGTAACGGAATCCATGAGATCGACGCACTGATCCTGTCGCATCCGCACGGCGATCACGCCGGCGGCGTCGCGCCCGTGCTGCGGCACCTGCGCGTCGCGCAGTTCGACGACGGCGGCCAGCGCTATGCCGGCCACGCCTATCGCGACGCCGTTGCGACGGCAACGAGCGAAGGGGTACCGATCGTTTATCCCCGCGCCGGAATGGAGTGGCGCACCGACGACGGCGTAGCGCTGCGATTTATCGGGCCTTCGCTTCCGTTCATCGAAGGCGGCAACGCGATCAACAGCAACTCCGTCGCGTTCGTCCTGCAATACGGCACGTTTCGCATGCTCTTCACGGGCGATGCCGGCAGCGAATCGGAAGAGCGGTTTCTACAAGAGGGCGTCGACCTTCACGCCGACGTGCTCAAGGTGGGGCATCACGGCTCGGCCTATGGCTCCTCGCCGGGGTTTATCGCGGCCGTCGCCCCGCGCTATGCGATCGTTTCGGTGGGCCGGCACAACCTCTTCGGGCATCCCGCACCGTCAACTTTGGCCACGCTGCGGCGCTTCGGCGCGCGGGTCTATCGCACCGATGAAGACGGGGCCGTTACGATCGCTACCGACGGCTCGAACATCCGGATTTCGAGCATGGTCGGGGCCCGGACGTTTCGGTACGGCGGCCGCGCTACGATGGGGCCCACAAACTAAAGTAGCTTTACTAAGGAGAAGACCATGTCCATTTCCACGATCTGCCGGCGCTTCGTGCCGGTTCTCGGGGTGCTCGCGGTCGCCGGCACGCTGGCTGCCTGCAGCGGAGCGTCACAAAACGCCGGCGTGGGAGTGCCCCAAGCTGACGGAAACGCATTCCCCGGCCCAGCGCTTCGCTCGGGCGTCTACGCCCGCTTCGCGGGACCGGCAAAGCCTGCGGCGGCCTCGCACGCGTTGCCGCTTACGAAAATCGAAAGAGACCTCTTCGTCTCACAAGGCGGCAACGACGTGCTCGCGCTCAAGAACGGAAATTATAATCCCGTGGGCGAGATTACGTCCGGCATCAACGGATCCGACGGCATCTGGGTCGATAATCACGGCAATCTGTACGTGTCAAACTTTAACAACTCTGACGTCACGGAGTACGCCCCCGGCGGTTCCTCGCCGATTTGTACCTATAACTCTGGAATTCTCGACCCGACCAACGTGACCACCGACAACGACGGCAATGTCTACGTCGTCGACTTTTACGTTGACGAGAACCCCGGATATATCGACAAGTTCCCGCAGTGCAGCAACACGATGTCGGCCCAATACCCCATCAGCAGCGGACCGCAGGGCGTTGCCGTCGACCGTCACGGTAATATCTTCGTCTCCTATTACTCGCACGGCGGAGCCTTCGTGGAGTTCAAGCATGGCTCGAGCCAGGCGACGCCCCTAAGTGCGACCACCGTGCTGCCGGGCGGCCTGGTCCTCGACAAGAACGACAACCTCGTTGCCGATGATGATAACTCGATCGTCGTCATTGCGCCGCCGTACACCACCGCGACGCCGATCGTAACGAGTGTCAGCGGGCCGTTTCGCTTGTCGCTCAACCGCAAAGAAGATCTGCTCTTCAGTGCCAACACCGGTTCGAACACGGTGACGGTTTACCGTTACCCGACGGGTGAGCTGTTGGACACGCTTGGGGCCAGCAACGGCATCACGTCGCCGCTAGGCGTCGCTGAGTCACCGAACGCTACGTTCTAAGACCCACTTCAAGGAGTCAACGAATCGCGGCGCCCGGCCCGGCGTCGCGATTCTTCTTTCTGTTAGGAGCGCTCCAGCGACGCGCGGTCCCATTTAGCGAGGTTTGCGGCCGCCTCATAGGTGGAGTTAAAGAAATCCAGCACCGTGCGATCGGGGTCCGCCGACGTGCGCACGCTCTCGTAGGGGAGCAGAAACTCGCGCAGCTGATCGGTCCAGAATCCAGGCGGCGCGACCTGCGCTTGCGCGAAGCCCGGCGGCTCGGGATAGGCGTAGGCGTAGAATGCCGCCTCGGCACCGGCGCCTCCCGGCCAAAAACCGACGCTTTGCTCTTCGCGATTGTAAGCTTCGCGCGTAACCCAGTCGGGCATATTCGGAATGCCGCCGGGATGCGGCGGCGCCGGGCGTCCAGAGAAACGCGTGACCGCCAAATCGAAGCTGCCCCAAAAAAAGTGCACCGGACTTGCCTTGCCGAGAAACGGCGCGCGGAACTCCTTGCAGAGGCGATCGGCCTGCAGCAGCGCGCGAAAGAACCGCTCGACGTGCACCTTGTCGTAAGACGCGTGTACCGTATCCTCGTCGAAGCGCACCGCATTGGCGATTTCGTTCGGCATCATGTTGATCCGAACGTCGAAGTCCAGCGCCTTCATTTTTTCCATCACGCGGCGATAGAACTCCGCGACCGACATCGGCTCGAGCGCGAAACCGTCGCGCTCGTCGTCGCAGCCGGCGATCTCGAGGCGGTGCCCGAGAAAGTCGAAGTCGATCGCAAGCCACCGGCCGCCGCTATATGGCATCGCCGAGGTGGTCAAACCACGCGGCGTTACGTAGAGCGTCACGTTCCACCAGTGGTTGAGCATCGGCTCGAGCCGCAGGCGGATCTTCCCGACGATCTGCGTCCAGCGATGCAGCGTTGCGAGCGTATCCTCCCATTGCTCGTATTTAAGCGGGGGCCAACGATCCATCGGGCCTACCTTTGCTCGGCGGGTGCGATCGGCAGCTCGATCTGGTTGGGATCCGTTTCGCCGTCGAGCGACGGCGCACGGTACTGCTGCGGCGCGAAGCGCAGATACATAATCGGGATCAAAATCAACGTGAGAACCAACGAGCTCGACAAACCGCCGATTACCACGATTCCCAGCGGCCGCTCGGCCTGCGAGCCGGGATCGAGCGCCAGCGCGAGCGGCAGCATGCCGGCGATCATCGCGACGGTCGTCATCACGATCGGGCGGAATCGTGCATGCGCGCTCTCTTCAATCGCTTCCAACCTGCTCATCCCCCGTTCTCGCAGCTGATTTGCAAAATCCACGAGCAAGATTCCGTTCTTCGCCACCAGCCCGACGAGCAAGATCGCTCCGATCATTGAGAACAGGTTCAACGTCTGGTGCGTCAGCGCCAGCGCGCCCAGCGCACCGACGACGGCGACCGGCACCGTGAACATGATGATGAACGGCGTCACGTAGCCGTTGTAGAGCGCCACCATCAAGAGGTAGACGAGCAAGATCGAGAGCAGCAGGGAGATCCCCATCTCGGTAACGGTATCCGCAACGTTCTGCTGATTGCCGCCGGCGACCGGCGCGACCGTGACGTTCTTGGGGAGATCGAGCGCGCGCAGGCGCCGCTCGAAACTTCGCTGCACGTTGGACAGAATCGCTCCAGGTGCGACGTTTGCGCCGATCAGGATGACGTTGCGCCGGTTGATGCGCATGATCATCGGCGGCGCGGGCGACATGACGAGCTTCGTGATGTCGCCGACGCGGACGATCGACCCGTTATTCGCCCGAATCGGAATCGCGCCGATCGCACCTAGGGAGACGAGATCGCTCTCGGGATAGATCACCTGGACGTCTTTGAGGCCTTCCGGCCCGGTGAACTGCGTGGCCGTATCGCCGCCAAAGGCCGCGCGCACGGCCGTCGACGCCGTACCGATGCTCGCGTCGAGCGCGCGGGCGTTCCCGCGTTCGAACTCCACTTCGACCTGAGGCGCGTTGTCGGTTAGCGACGTCGTTGCATCGACGGCGCCGGGCGTTGCGACGAGCGCGGCGAACGCGCGAGCGGCGCTGGGCCCCGGATCGGCCGTCAAGCTGGAGACGACGTAGGAGATGGGCTGCGCGATGCCGCCGGACGGATCGGTTGCCGGCACCGCAACGACGTCCGCGGCCGGCAAGAGCCGGCCGATCCTCGACCGCAGGTTGTCAACCCAATAGGATGTCGAGTGCGACCGGCCATCCTTCAAGAACAGATGAATCTGACCGATCGCGCCGTTGTTGATATACCCGCTCACCTCACCCTGATAGGCTCCGGCAATCGACGTCTCCGATTGCAGGTCGGCGACGCGGCTAACGAGCCCTTCCGCGCGCAGGACGGCTTGCTGCGTGGTCGTCAGCGGCGTTCCGGTTGGGAAACCGATGTTCACGAAGATCTCACCGCGGTCGACCGGCGGCATGTACTCGAAGCCGACAATTCCGAGTGGAATGAGCAGCAGCGCGAGGACGAGGCTGGCGAACGCGATCCACACCACCAGCGCGCGATGTTCGAGCCCCCACGGCAGCGCCCGCTTCGTGTACCAGCTGCGCACCCGATCGAATCCATGGCCGAACCGGTCGACGATCCGCCACGGCTTCCACGTAGAGTAGAGCGCCCAGCGGCCGGCCAGCGACGGCGTGACGGCAAACGAAACGAAGAGCGAGGTCAGCGTCGCGACCGTGACGACGAGCCCAAACTCGCGCAAGAATAGGCCGACGGAGCCGGGCAAGAACGAGATCGGCGCAAAGACGACCACGATGACCAGCGTGATCACGATCGTCGCCACACCGATTTGCGTCAAGCCGTTGATCGCAGCCATGCGCGGCTCTTCGCCTTCGGCACGGTGGCGTTCGATGTTTTCCAGCACGACGATCGAGTCGTCGACGAGGATGCCGATCATCAGCGTCATCGCCAGCAACGAAACGGTGTCGAGGGTAAACCCGGCGATTCTCATCGCGGCCAGCGTGACGAGAAACGAGGCCGGTACCGAAATCATGACGACGACGGCGTTGCGCCACGAGCGCAGGAAAAAGAGCATCACGATCGCCGTGAAGATGATGCCTTCGATCAGCGTTCGCGTCACGCCCGAGAGCAGCTCTTTGGTATAGGTCGACTGCACGCTGAGCACCGAGAAGTTGATGTCCGGATACTGCGCGCGCAGCGCCGGGAGCGCCGCGAGAACCGCATTCGAGGCGGTAACCTCGCTCGCGCCGGCCGCTTTCTGCACGTCGAGCTCGACG
>JBEKRW010000019.1:0-17673 GCA_049517595.1 Candidatus Cybelea sp.
GTATTGCGCCCCGGGCGATCCCGGTTCGGGATGCCAGCGCATACGCTCGGCGTTGTACTTGTCGATGTCGCCGGGGCTCTTCTTGGAGAGAAACTGGGACTGCACCCAAGCGCCAATGGCATCGTCGGTCCCGAGTTCCTTGACTTTGCGCGCGAATTCCTCACCGTTTGTACCGAGGAATTCGAAGACTGGTTTGTCGTGAGGACAGTCGTAGTCGTACTCGCCAAGCTGTCCTTCATTGTACGCTTTCGCCTTGTCGATGACGCGCTTAAGCGAAAGGAGCCCAACAAGCTTATCTTTGGGGCTCCGCGGTTTTTCGATCGTTAGATTCATGGTCTCCCCTCAAAAGTGGTGTACGGCTCTAATGCGTTAGAACGCCGCGAGGTTGCACTTGAGGGCGGGCGACCGTTCGCTCGCTTTAACCTTTCTTCAGCTTCAACTCGATCATGTCGTTGCTGTAGACGCTCCTCATTGGAATGTGCGTGCGCACGTCGTTGACGATCGCGGGAATCTTTGCGACCGGATCGTAGACGATGCTTTGCTTCGACGTCGCCTTCAGACTGTGGCCGCTCTGTTGATTGAGCGTCCCCTGGGCCGTAATCAAGATCAGCGGCGCCGCATTGGCGATGGGGCCTTTACCGTGCAGGGTGTAGCTGCAATCCCAGGTCGTGGACTGCCCCGCCATCCCGGAGGCTCCCGGAATAATTGCTGCCGTTACCTGATAGCTGCGCTGCCAGCTCGACTTCCCGCCCGGCGTTAATCCGTGGAAAAAGTTGTGCCCCAGCAGCGGAAACAGCGTGAGCTGCATCGGCGAGAGCGCGTAGGGAGCCTGCGAGCACTTGACGTTACCGCTCGGATACACCTCGCACGTGTTGGTCGCCCGCGCACGTACCGTGTTCCACCAGAAATCGGTTCCACTTACCATCATGCCACCATCGGCGACGGGTCCGGAAATATCGATGGTTGTCGTCCCGGTCCCCTGACCCGAACTCGCGGCCTTGGTATTATAGCCAAATTCGTAGACCAGGTGGTGAACCGCCGGCGCCGGCGCTTGTCCGCTAAGTCCAATGACCACCACTAAGAGCAGCCCAAAAATCTTCATCTTTTGCACCTCCGATGCGACGCTTGACTCTTCGGCGGCGGAGCTTTCCTCAACTGCCGCGCACCACGGATTATTCCAAGTGCGGCTTGGGCCGATATTCCAAGTCCTTGGCCTCAAAGCGGTGTTCGTGCAGCTCGCCGTCGGGCTTCTTGTAGCGAACGACGATGGACCGGGTATCGACTTCGATGACTTCGCCCTCGATCCCAAGGTTGGTAATGAGCACTCGATCGCCATAGCGTAGTTCCATGCGCTGCTCCTTCGGCCGGCCACAGGCCATGCCTTGCCGAGCGGCTTACGGCACCTCAGATTCCATCTCTTCGGGTTCTTCGCTCGGTTTGAACAGCGCTTGGGCGATCGCCGTGGGAACGACGGCAGTCAAAATCACGACGGTTACCAGCGCGGTGTACTGCGCCTGGGTGATGTAGTGGTGCGTCAGCCCGTAGAGGCTCGAAATCGTTCCGAACGTCAGGCCCGTTGCCATCATTAGGGTGAGGTAGTTCGCGTTTGAGCTCGGATATTTAAACGCGTAGCGGGCGAGCGGAAACACGGCAACGATCTTCGCGATCACTTTGACGAAGAACAGCGTGGCAATCAGCGCTGCATTGGCGAGGGCAGCCCCAAACTCGATGTAAGTTCCGGCCTTAAGAAAATAAAAGGGCGCCAGCAGCGTCATTGTCATCGTTTGGAGGCGCCGCTTGACGTCCGGATAGGTGATCATCACGCCCGCGCAAGCCAGGCCGAGAAAGTATGCCGGCAGAACGCCTTCGCTTTTTGCGTACGTCGCCACCGCCGCCAGCAGGAAGATAACGGCAAACAGGACGCGCAGCGCCGGTTCGCTCACATATCGGCGCGTGCGATCGATCAGCGCCGGCAGCAGCTTTGGAACTAGCACCATGGCGGCGAGCAGCGACGCAATCAGCGCCACCAGCCAGAGATTGTAGTTTGCAAAGAGCAGCCCAAGGGCCACGACCGTGCCGAGATCGGTGAAGAAGCACGCGGCCAGGATGATCTGGCCGAACTCTTTGCCCGCGAGTCCCGACTCGATCATTACCGCGTACACCACGGCGACCGACGTTGTCGACATCGCGATGCCCGCGATCTTCGATGCGTCGATGCTCCAATGTCCGAAGAGAAACGCGAATGCCATCGCTGCCAGGAACGGCGCGCCGAACGACGCCGCGCCAAGCACCGTGGACGGGACGATCTGTCGTCGCAACACGACCGGGTCGATCTCCGCGCCGGCAAGAAACGTCAGCAGAATGCTGCCGAAGCCCGCGACGAAGTCGATCCAGGCATTGGTCCGAAGCGCGATGATGTTGCCGGCAAGCATGCCGATGATAATTTCGACGAGCGCCGCCGGCATCTTGATCCGGATGGCGATGAAAGCGCTGACGGCCGCGAGCAGCATCCACGCTCCCGCCACCAACCACATGTTGCTGCTATCGAGGAACTGATGCAAAAGAAAAACTCCTGTCTACGATTGTGTCGACAGGAGCCATCAGCCGTTGCGCGCGGCGGTTATGCGGGAGCTCCATCCCGCTGTTGAGGGATGGGTTCAGCCTTCAGGGTTTGATTCCTTGCGCTTGCGTTATTTCGCCACGCTGAGGGTCGCGCCCAACGGCACGTAAAGCCCGGTAATCGTTTTAAGCGGCGCGCCGCCGGCCGGGTACGTCCAAATTCCGGCATCCCCCTCACCTGCATCGGGGCCGATCAGCTTGGAGCCCGCAATCCAGAACTGCACGACCTCCGCGGCGCCGGTAAGCGGCGTCGAGCCGGCTTTCGTTCCCTTCTTTCCACTCACGTCGAACTGGTAGACGACGTTCGTGCTTTGGTCTCCAACCGCGATGTGCTTGCCGTCCCACTGCACGCCGCCGGGATTTGCGATGCTCTGGTTGAGCGTGATGTCGGTAAGCGTCGTGCTGCCGCTGCGAAGCTCGGCGAAGGCGAACCCGCTGCCCTTCGTAAGGCCGTCGACGAACAGGTTGCCCTTGTCGTCGTAGCCGCAGAGCAGCATCTGGTTGATGTTCGGATCGGTGTAGCCGCCCTTCGGCTTACCCCTGGCGTGCGTGAAGATTACGACGTTCCCTTGGCCGCTGCCGCTGCTGGCAAAATTATTTGCGACGCCGAGATTTCCGGTCGTTGGATCGACGGAACAGCCGAAGGGGAAGTAGCCGGGGTCCTTCAGGGTTGCGATCGGCTTCGTGCCGCCGTGCGCGTACTCGAGGATGTCCTCGTCGCCCGTGTTTGCTATGAAGACGTTGCCATTTTTATCAACGCACTCGCCTCCGGGATCCCTGAAGTCCTTCAGCGTTCCAACGAGCTTGTCGCTCGGGTACGAGTACACGTACACCTCGCTCGTCCCGGTGTCCGAGATGTAGAGCAGGTCGTGGCTCGTCGCTTGCGGATCGATCCACGATTGCGCGCCCGGCGCCGTCGCTCCAGACACCCCAACTGGCAGAGTACCGCCGCTTTGATGGATGGCGCAGCCCGCCAGAACGGCGGCGGCGCAAAGAGTTAGCGCGGAACGTCCAAAGTGCGAAGTCATGCGTCGCTCTTCGTCGAAGCGTCCATCGTGACCTTACGCCGTCACCTTATAACGCTCTGTGCGCTCGCGGCGACGTGTGGGTTCTTCGCGGCTCCCGTAGCCGCTCGAGCCTGTCCGGAGCCGAATCGGGAAGCGACGGTGACCAAGGCCCAGCAGCCGGACTACCCGCAATCCGCGAAACCGCTCGGGCTTGGGCCGGTAACGGTGCAGATTGAAGTTACCATTGATGCGTCGGGTAACCTGGCTGGGGCGCACGTCTATAAGAGTTCAGGGAATGCGGCCATCGATCAAGCCGCGCTTCAAGCCGCGTCCGGGTCGAAGTACTCGCCCAGACTCGTCAACTGCCAAGCGGTAACGGGGTACTACCTGTTTCGCTCCGACTTCCAGCCCGACTCGTTGGCACCGGTGGCCGCCGACATCCCGCGCGGCTCCCAATGGGAAAACCCATTTTGCAACGGCTCCGCAGTCGTCGCGCCGTGGGACGACGCACGCAACGCGGCCTCCGCCGGGCCGAGCAGCAAAACCGTCGCGGTATTCCTTTGGGTCAACGCCGATTCCAACTATGCTGCTCGAGTAACGCTGATCGGCAACGGAGCCGCGTATTCCGTCGACATCCCGCGGACCCCGGTGCCCGGCGGTCCCGACGGCAAGAGCCGGCGATACGCCTATCTGGTCTCGCTCCCGTCGCCCGTCTTTCTCGATCACTATTTCGTCGACGGCGCCGGCGTCGACGGCGCGTCTGTCAGCGATTGTCCGTCCTTCGTTAAAGAAGTAGTGCCGCCAACGGAGTCCGACGCGAGCCTCATTGCCGCGCCCGCAAGTTTCAATCACGTCGAGGTAAAGCTCTTACAAACCCTGCCGCCACAGCCGTGCGGTGCGATCTATAAAGGCCCCGAGCTCGCGAAGACGTTCACCCCGGTCACCGGCTTTTACGGCTATGGAGCGCGAACGGCACAGATCGCAGCCTTCATCGACTCCGCAGGGCATGCCATTCGAACCGAAGTTTGGCAGTCGAGCGGCGTACCCGGAGTCGATGCGGTCGCTCTTGCGGCGGTCCAGGGCACCACCTACGAACCTGCGCAGTTCTTGTGCACGCCGGTGGTCAGCATCGCGATCTTCTCGATTACGTACGAGGGAAGATAAGGGTCAGCCGAGCTTTACCAGTGGAACGCACCCGCGGCATGCGGCTTCACCCACACGATGAGATCCCATTGCGTCGGAAACTCGAAGATCGTCGCGATGTAATTCGCGCTCGGCACTTTACCGATTTTAACGACGGTGTCCGCCGAAGGCTTCGATAGGCTGCCGCCGGCGTTTACGAAGTCGTTGTTCCAAATCCATTGGTCGTACAACATGCTGCCGCTCGAGGGATCCTTGACGATATAGTGCACGTGTCCGTTGAACTCGTACCAGCGCCCGGGGTCGATGCCCCAAACCTGCGGTCGCGGCTCTCCGTTGGGGCGCGGAACCGAAAAATCGGCGCCCATGAGATTTCCGTCCTTATCGTACCAGAGCTGGCTGGGGTGCGTCGGGTCCGCCGTCCATTGCATGTTGGCATAACTAATGGCGCCCGTGTCGTCGGGGCTGGTGTAGCGAACGTAGCCCGCCTTCAACGCGTCGTTTACGTTCGGGAACCGCGCGAGCAGATCGGCGCGAACCGACGCAACGAACTTGGCCTCGCTCGGCGTGAGCGGCCCCATGTTGGTCGCCTGCTCGTCTGCCTGGGCGGCGGCGGTGGCGAACGTGCAAATAACCGCCAAAAGGGCGGCGGTCAGCGGTGACTTCATTGAACCTCCTCGGTTGTGGCGTGCTGCCGGTACCAACGCGGCGGAACTTCGAACTGTGACGGCAAAAATGCACGCCATGCGTCCGGTCTTGGTTGCTGCTTGTTTGATGGCTCTCTCCGCAATCGCCGCGGCGCCGGCGCGGTCGCAAACCAACCCACCGGGATACACGCCGCTCGACGTAGCCCAGCAGGCTAAACTCCAAGGCCACGTCGGAACCTGGCAGTGTTCGTCGGTTCCACCTGGGCCGCCGGTTTCGTTCACCGAAACCGAGCAGGGCAACTGGTTTGTGGCTCACCGGGGCCCTTCGACAGGCTCAGGGCTGGCTTCGTCTTACGAACGCTGGAGCCACTCGCTCAAGGCCTACGTCTTGATCACGATCTTCGACTCCGGCGCGAGCGACGTCGCCGAGACGACCTCGCTGGATCCCGACAATGCGACCTACACCGAGATGTGGCCGGCCCTCGACAATCAGGGACGAAAACGCTTCGGCACTACGGTGACGCGGACGGGGAACGTGCTTCGCTCCACGGGTCAGTTCTACGACGAGAAGGGTGACGTCCGAAATGCGGTAACGACCTGTACGAAGATATAGGAGCACGAAAATGAGAGTCCTAGGCCTGACCCCTTATGCGTTTGCCGCCTGCGGCGCGCTCGCGGCCCTCGCGGGTTGCGGATCGCGGCAGGCCGAGCCCCCGGGAGTAATGCCGCAAACGGCAAGCGCGCCCCGGCCGGCGAGGCCCGCAAGCGCGACGCCGATTCACCACCTCATCGTCGTCGTTCAGGTTGGCCGAAGCTTTGACAATCTATTCGATGGTTTTCGCGGTGCTGAATCGGTGAAAGAAGGCCTCAACAGCAAGGGCGAATACGTGCCGCTCAAGTCGATCAGCCTTCAAACCAATGGCAAACCGGGGCACGGCGTCACGCTCCCGGCCACCTTTCCGAGTTACGTCACCGAATACGACGGCGGAAAGATGGACGGCTTCAATCTCATCCGCTTTGGCGCCGAGGGCGAAGGCCAAAAGGCTGGCGATTACCCGTATGCCTACGTCGCGCGTTCGGAAACCAAACCGTACTGGAGCCTTGCAAAGCGGTTCGCTTTGGCGGACGAGATGTTCGCGACCGAGGCCGGCGCGGGAAGCTTTGCGGGAAGCCAAGTCCTGATTGCCGGGGGCACCGGCCTTGACGGTTCCTACGTCGTGGGCGTAACTCGCCCCGGCGGCTGCGACGCGCCGCCGGGCACCCGGACGATTCTTGCCGACGGCCATAAAGGGCCGGCCCCGTGCTTCACGTGGAAGACGATCGCCGATACGCTCGATGCGGCGGACGTCTCCTGGAAATACTATACGCTCCTCTGTGGCGGACGGTATGCCGATCCCGGCTGTCTTTGGAACGCCTTCGAAGCGATCAAGGACGTCCGCGACGGCCCGGACTGGTCGCGCAACATCAGCGTGCCCAATACCAATCTTTTCTCCGACTTAAAAGCCGGAAAGCTCGCGTCGGTCTCGTGGGTTACGCCGACGCTAGCCGACTCGGACGACTCTTTGAGCGGGAGCAAAGGCGGCCCGGCCTGGGTGCATTCGATCGCCAACGCCGTAAGCCAAAGTTCCTACTGGAAAGATACGGCCATCGTCGTTATCTGGACGGATTGGGGCGGCTACTACGATAACGTCCCGCCAAAGTTTCTCGGCAAAGCCGGCCTAGGTTTTCGCATTCCGATGCTCGTCCTCTCGTCCTACGGCAAACGCGATTACGTCTCGCACGTGCAGTACGAGCACGCGTCCGTCCTGAGGTTCATCGAGGACAACTGGGGATTGCCTCCGCTGGGAATGAGCGATGGACGCGCCGAGAGCTTCACCAACATGTTCGACTTCTAGTACGATGGGTGCTCTTGGCAGCGCTCCACTGAAGGTTCGTCGCTCGGAAAGACGCTGAACATCGTCCCACGCGGAACGACGATGTCCTTGCCCTTGCGAAAATAGTTGAACGCGCCGACTGCTGCTCCTACGCCGAGCAGCGGAATCGCTCCGAGATAGCCCGGCAAGCTGTCGTTGCGGCCCGACTCGTCGAGCGAAGCGGTATTATGATTGAGCACGACCTCCAAATGATGGCCGTTGGGCAGGATCAGGTAGCGCGGCTCGAGCACCAGCGTCCCCGGCCGCGCGTTGCGCCCGGCCGGCGATGCGACGGCGACGATGCCTTCCCCCATCGTTCGTTCGGGAACGACCACCGATGCGCCGGTCGTCACCGCGTTGACCGTTTCGAAGCGGAAGAAGTCGCCCGGGCGCGCGTTTGATGAGTCGACCGTATCCATCATTTGCACCGCCACGACCGTGCAGCCGTCGACCACCAACGCGCGCGCCGGCGCTCCCGTTGCGATGCACAGGATCGCGCACCACGCCGCAAACCGCCGAACGACCTGCGCGTTATCGCGCACTACGAATGCTTCGGAATTAGATGCAGTTCCCCGTTGGCATAGTCGAAGCCGACCACGAACTGCTGCCAGAACGCTGCACCGAGGTGGCCCGAGGCCGTGCCGTGCAACGTCCACGTCGTTCCGATCCGCTGAGATCCCGCATGGTATCCGCCGATCGTCACTGAGCCGATCTCGCCGAGTAACTCGACGCTGCTGCCGCCGATTCCGCTGACGAAGCGCCGGCTCGTGACGGTAAATAGCCCTGGATGTTTGGCATAAAAATCGTACGCAAGGTTAACGTTCGACTCGTCCCCGGTATCCACTGCTAAGTCCGTATCGAGATTTCCCAATCCGACGTGCACCACCGGCACCGAGTGTTGGAACGAAATCGGAACGTCGATCGCATGCGCTGCCGGCGGCGCGCCCAGCGTCACGACGTGCGCGGCCAGGTCCATCAAGACCTCAGTCGTGCCGAAGATGTCGGCGCCGAGCACTGCGTCGTAACCGTAGCGGTGCAGATCGTTGAGCACAACGTAGTAGGCGTTTGAATAGGCCGCGTCGCCGACGCGCAGCGGGCCGGCCCGAACCACCTGCGTCGTATAGCCGCCCAACCCGCGAACTTGATACGTCCCGACGACCGCGGCGCCCAACCGGCTTGCAAGCTCGGCGCTCATCGACAGCCCCGAGTTGCCCGTGTCGATCAGGCACCGTACCCCGATTCCGCCGACGGTGCAGTCCACGATCGGCTCGATCGCCTTGGCGTCGGTTGGAATCGCTGCCGCCGCCCCGTGCAGCGACGACTGCAAACCATGCGGCGGATAATACGCCGACGAAACCGCCGCCCGGTCGTCGTACCGCTCGAAAAGCTGGCCGTTGTGAAGCACTTCAAACGGAAGCGTGAACGCGCCCACCCGCCGGTAGTCGCGGAACTCGAACGTGTCGTTCCCGCCGGCCTGGCGCGCGTACCTCACGAGGCTGGTGTTTGGATTCACGTAAAGGCGCATCGGAATCGA
Organism: Candidatus Cybelea sp.; assembly: GCA_049517595.1. Classification (GTDB taxonomy): domain Bacteria; phylum Vulcanimicrobiota; class Vulcanimicrobiia; order Vulcanimicrobiales; family Vulcanimicrobiaceae; genus Cybelea. The sequence continues at coordinate 8,861 of JBEKRW010000019.1, forward strand.
GAATCCGTCGCCCACGACGATCGTCCGGTAGATAGTTCCGTTGAGCATCGCCGTTCCCGCATCGCCAAGGTGTCCGCCGTGCGTCAGGAACGACGGCGCCAGGAACGCCAGGCTGGCAACGATCCGCAGTGAGCGTAAGTATGGCACCGGCTGCGGCGATTCCGGTAGCGCCGTGCCGTTGAGGTTTACCGTGAAGAGGCGCTCGCCATCGAAGTAGTTGCCGTCGCAGAGTTCGCCGGTGCAGTGTCGCAGCGTGATCCGCAAGCCCTCGCTCTCGCTCGAAACGACCGCGGGCGCGCCCTCGAACGTCAGCCGGGATACTGAAATAAAGTGTGTCGCCCACACCGGTCCAGCGGCATTGCTCATCCGCTCGAGCAGCCGCACGACATCGTTTTGATTCCCGGCAGCTCCCAGCTCCGTCAGGAGTAGCGCGAAGAGCATGCCGGTCCGTGTGGCGAACCCCATGGCCGATGGACTTCGAGTTGCTCGACGGCTACCTTCTCGATGGGGTGCCGCCCAAGGGTGAGGTCGTGCGCCGGCTGCTCGAAAATTGCTCGCAGGCGCCGGCGGCCGCGGCATTCTATGAAGGTTTGCAACGCCTGGGGGCGCGCACCCCCGACCTCGCGCTGATCGCGCTGCGGCTCGTGCTCGCCGGTTTGAAAGCCGACGACGCGACGGTGACGCGGCTGCGCGACCTCATCGCCCGGGCTCACGCCGGCGACCCGGCCGCTCGCGAGGATTATCGCGCGCTCGTACGGTCCCCAGAGTAGTGGGCCTTTCGACGCACGCCCTCGTCGCCGGCTATCCGAGGCACGCGCGGCCGGCCCTCGATCGCGTTTCGCTCGAGGTTGCCCGCGGCACGACGCTTGCGATCGTCGGACCGTCGGGCGCCGGAAAAACGACGCTCTTGCGTGTCATCGCGGGCTTGCTTCACGCGCGTAGCGGCGACGTGCGCTTGGACGGCTCGTCGATCGCCGATCTGCTGCCGCAGGAGCGCCGCGCCGCGCTCGTCTTTCAAGACGACGCGCTCTTCGGAAACATGTCGGTGCGTGAGAACCTCCGCTTCGCGCTTCGCAGCAATGGCGCGTCCGGCGACGCACGCGTTGCCGAAATCGCTGCCGCCTTGCACGTTTCGGAGCGGCTCGACCGGCGCCCGCGCCAGCTCTCGGGTGGCGAGCGTCAGCGGGCCTCGATCGCCCGCGCGCTCTTGTCTGAGCCGTCGCTGCTGCTGCTCGACGAGCCGCTGGCGCATCTGGATCCTTCGCTGCGCCGCAGCGTTCGCGACGAAATCGTCGGCGTGCGCCAGCGCTTCGCCGGCCCGGTCTTGTACGTTACGCACGATCACGTCGACGCGATGAGCGTCGGCGACTTGCTCGCCGTGCTGATCGACGGGCGGCTCGAAGACCTCGGCGAGCCGCAGCGCGTCTACGATGCCCCGCGTACGCTTGCGGTTGCGCGCTTTCTCGGCGAGCGGCCGATGAATCTTTTCGCCGACGGCCGCGCGCTCGTCGGCATTCGGCCCGAACGCGTCCGCCTTTGCGCCGACGGAGCGGTGCGCGGTCGCGTCACGCGTCGTGAAACCACGGGTGCCGACGTCTATCTCGAAGTGCAGACCGAGCGCGGCACGCTCGTTGCGCGCGTTCCCGCGACCGATTCCACCCAGCCTGGCGAAAACGCGGCGCTGGACTTGCCGGCGCAATGGTGCCGCCGATTCGATTCAGAGACGGGGGTCGCCCTCGCATGAGCGAGGCTCGTGCGAGCGAGGTTGCCGAGAAAGCGCGCGGCATTATCCTCACGGGCTTGACGGATCTTCCAGCCGGCCGCGAACAGGCCGGCTTTGCCGGGCACGTGCTCTTCTCGCGCAACGGCGCATCGGTTGCCGAACTGCGCTTCTTTACCGACATGCTGCGGGCCGAATATCTTGACGCGCCGCCGATCCTCGCCATCGATCAGGAAGGCGGCACCGTTGCTCGTTTGCAGCAGGGGGTCGAGTCGATTCCGCCGATGATGGCGCTGGGCGCCGCCGGCGATCTTGAGTTGGCGCAGCGTGCCGGCGAACAAACGGCCTTCGATCTGCGCCGCGCCGGCTGCACGATGGACTTCGCGCCGGTACTCGATCTTGCGCTCGACCCGGGCAACACCGTCATCGGGACGCGCTCGTTCGGCTCCGACCCGCAGAGCGTCGCGGCGCTTGGCGCCGCCTTTGCGGCGGGCCTGGCGCGCGGCGGCATCACGCCCTGCTACAAACACTTTCCCGGCCACGGCGCAACCTCGGTCGATTCACATCGCGCGCTGCCGGTTCTCGATGTGGACGAGAAGACGCTGCTCGCGCGCGACGTAGTTCCGTTTGCAGCGGTGGCCCCGGATGCGAGTGCGTTCATGAGCGCGCACGTGCTGGCGCCCCAACTCGATCCGCAGCGCCCGGCGACGCTCTCGCGACGCATTGCGACCGATCTGCTTCGCTCGCAGCTTGGTTTCAAAGGCGTGCTCGTCACCGACTGTCTCGAGATGGATGCGCTGGCCGGATACGGGCCGGTTGAATCCGCCGTCGAGGCATTGATCGCCGGCGCCGACCTGCTGCTCTTCAGCCACCGCATCGAGTTGGCAATCGCCGCAGCGGCGGCCATCGAGACGGCGGTGAAAGAAGGGCGCGTTCCGCGCGAGCGTTTAGAGGAAGCACATACGCGCGTTCTGCGCCTGCGCGAGTCTACGAGGCCGCCGTTGCCGTTGGATGCCTTTCCGCCGCATCCTAATGTCGGGCGGGAAATCGGACGGCGCGCGGTCACGCTGCTGCGTGGCGTGCCCGAAGCCGATCCCGTCGCATCGGCCGCGGTCTCGTTTGGCGGCGACGCAGCGGCGTTGCAGCAGGAAGCGCCGGTGCTTGCCGTCGTTTGCGCGCCGGCCGATCCGACTCCGGAAGATGTTGACCGAGTTCTTGCGTCGCTTGCGAAAAGCGGCCGCCGCGCAATCGTGCTCGCGCGTCGCGCGCAGGTGCATCCCACGCAAGCCCAAGCGATCGCATCGATTTTGCAACTCTATCCCGATGGGGTTGTCGTAGCGCTCATGGAGCCGTTCGATCTGTCGCTCTTCGGTGCCGCTCGCCATCTGCTGGCCGCCTACGGCGACGATGCCGCCTCAATCGGCGGCCTCGCCGACGTGCTCTTCGGCCATAGCATCCCCACCGGCTCCCTCCCGGTGCACGTGTCATCCTGAGCCCTTCGACTCTGCTCAGGACAGGCTCCGTCGAAGGATGATTAGCAACTTCCCGCGCGTGCAACGAGCGCTCGACTCCGCGTGCGGCGTCGAGTTTACCGCGGCCGTCGCGCGCATCGAGCATTGCGGTAAACCGGTCTTCGAACGCGCCTACGGCGTGACGCGTAGCGACGCAATGGCGAACCCAGTGTATTGCGATACCCGCTTCGACCTGGCCTCGCTGACCAAGCTCTTCATTGCGACGCTCGCACTGCAGCTCGTTGCGGATGGCACGCTCACCCTCGACCAGCCATTATCGCGAGTGATCCGCGAGTGGAAGCAAGGGGATCACGCGGCGATTACACTGCGCATGCTGCTGACGCATAACTCCGGCATGAACTCCGGTGCCGATTATCGCGCCATTCTCGACGAGAACGTCGAGCGTTTCGCACTTCATTCCGACCTGCTTGCGCGACCGGGCGAGCGCGTCATCTATAGCGACCTCGGTTTCATCGTTCTCGGCGTCGTGCTCGAGCGCGCTACCGGTCTCTCCCTAAACACGCTCGCCCGACGCAGCTTTGGCGGTTCGCTCGGTTTTCGCCCGCAACTGGCCGAGCGCACAGCAATCCCGACGACGGAAGAAGATGCGTGGCGCGGCCGCGTTGCCGGATTCGTTCACGACGAAAAGGCCTACCTGATGGGCGGCGTCGCGGGACACGCGGGGCTCTTTGGAACGGCTTCCGATGTCGCGGCGATGACCGAATCGTATCTCGGCCCGCTCGCCCGTGGAACGGCCGGCACGCTTCCCCTCCATCTTATCCGCGACGCGGCGCAAGAACAGGCCGCCGACCCCGTTTTACGCCGCGGTTTGGGTTGGGCACTCAAGACCAGCAACGACAACTCGTGCGGCCGCTGGATGGATCGCTCGTCGTTCGGTCACACGGGATTCGTCGGAACCTGCGTCTGGGCCGATCCGGTGCGCGACCTGCAGGGCGTTCTGCTCACCAACGCCGTCTATTTCGGACGCGACGCCGCGCCGGTTCCCGGGCCCGGATTGCGCGTGCGCTTCTACGAAGCGATGGTCGAGGATTTGAAACTCTGATGCTCGCGGTCGGATTGATGAGCGGAACCTCCCTCGACGGCATCGACGCGGCCCTGGTTCGAATTCGCCCGCGCAAAGCAACGTACGAGCTGGAACTCGCGCGCTTCGAAACCTTCCCGTTCGACCCCACGCTCCACGGCGAGTTGCTCGAAGCCTTGCCGCCGAACGCCGGCAGCGTTGCCGCGGTCGCGCGCCTGCATCACGCCTTAGGCGGCGCGTTCGCACGAGCCGCAAAAGCCGTAATCGGATCGGCGGAGATCGACTTTATTGCAACCCACGGTCAGACGCTTTGGCACGACGGCCCCCGGCACATCACGCTACAAGTTGGTGACGCCTTCGTGATCCGCGAGGCGGCCGGCGCAACCGTCTGCTACGATTTTCGCAGCGCCGATTGTGCCGCGGGCGGCCACGGCGCACCACTCGTGGCTCGCGTGGACGCGCTGCTTCTCGCCGATGCCGGCGAGGATCGAGTGGCGCTCAACCTCGGCGGAATTGCGAACGTTACTCTGCTGCGAAAAGGTTCGCGGCCCGAAGAAGCTGTTGCTTTTGATACCGGCCCCGGCATGATGCTGCTCGATGCGTTTGTCGCCGAACGCACCGGCGGCCGGCAGCGCTTTGATGCCGGCGGCGATTTGGCTCGCGCGGGGCGCGTGGACGAGGCACTTCTCGCTGACATGCTCGCCAACGCGTTTTTCGCCGCTCCGGCTCCCAAGACGACCGGTCGCGAACGCTTTGGGCAACACTTTCTGGCGCAGCAGGCGCGCCTGAGCGCGCTGACCATCGAGGACGGTGCGGCCACGCTCTGCGAGCTGACGGCCGCGGCGGTCGCTCGCGCGATTCGTGACTCCGGATTGCAACCTGCGCGCGTGATCGCTGCCGGCGGCGGCGCCCGCAATCGGACGTTGATGGAGCGTTTGGCGGCACGGCTCGAGCCCGCATCCGTCGAACTCTCCGACGCGATGGGGATGCCGGTAGAAGCCAAGGAGGCGATGGCCTTCGCAGTACTCGGTTACGAAACACTGCGCGAGCGTGCCGGCAACGTTCCGGCGGCGACCGGAGCGGATCGTTCCGTCGTGCTCGGCGCGATCGCACCACACGACCTGCGAGGGCTGCTCGCGCGAGTGCAAGGCGAATGCACGGCCTCTTCGTAGGCGTTGACGCAGGCGGCAGCCACACGATCGCGGCTCTTGCTCGCGGTGACGAGCTGCTGCGAACGGTTGCCGGCCCGGGCGCGAATCCGAATCTCATCGGCATTGAGGCTGCCGCCCAGTCGATCGAACGCACCGTCGAGCGCGTGCTCGAGGGCGAGAGCCCTGACGCAATCGGAATCGGCGTGGCCGGCGCCGGCGAGGAACGGATCGCGGCGCGGTTACGCGCATCGTTGAGCCGCAGTTTTCCCGGTGCGTGCATCGCGCTCTGTCACGACGCTCGGATCGCGCTGCGGGCCGCAATCCCGGAAGGCGACGGCCTCGTGCTGATTGCCGGAACGGGTTCGATCGCGTATGCCGAAATCGGTGAAGCAACGTTTCGCGCCGGAGGCTACGGCTATTTGCTTGGAGATACCGGATCGGCGTATGCGATCGGTGCCACCGCGTTGCGTCAGTTGCTGGCCGCGATGGAACGAGGTTCGGTGGAAAACGCAATGCTCGCCGAGCTGGCGGACTACGTCGGCACGGACGATCCATTGGTTCTCGTCGCTCGCATCTACCGAAGCGCGACGCCGGTCGCCGATATCGCGGCGTGCGCGCCGTTGGTTCTGCGTTATGCTGCCGGCGGCGAGGAGTTTTCGACCGGCATCGTGCAGGCTGCCGCCCAAAGCCTCTGCGAGTTGATTGTTCGCATAACGTTGCGGTGCCCGGCGCGAGCGCTGCCGGTTGCCTTTTCGGGAGGGCTGTTACGCGAACGCAACGTACTCGCGCGAGCGCTCGAGCAGTGGATTGCCGCTGCATCGCTCGATGTGCGCGTTCTCGCCGCCAGAGTCGAACCGTGCATGGGCGCGCTTCATGAAGCGCGGCGCTTGATGCCAGCCTCATGACGGATCGTCTCCCGCCGACCGAAGACGAAAACCCGCAGAGTGCGGGGCTCGATCTCCTCAGCACACCGGCGCTCGTCGAACTGCTGATTGCCGACCAGCGCGGCGCGATCGATGCGGTGCTCGCACAAACCCAGCCGATTGCAAGCGCCGTTGACGCGATCGCGCAGCGGCTGCAACGCGGCGGGCGCCTGCATTACGTCGGCGCCGGCAGCAGCGGTCGAATCGCGACGCTCGATGCCTCCGAGATGCCGCCGACGTTTGGCACTCCGCCGGAGATGGTGCGCGCCCACATCGCCGGCGGACCGACCGCGCTGGTCCGCGCGGTCGAGGGTGCCGAAGACGACACGGCGGCCGGCGACAGCGCGATGCTCGGGTGCGTTCGCCCCGAGGATGCGGTGGTCGGCATCTCGGCAAGCGGGACGGCAGCGTTTGTCGTTGCCGCGATTTCGCGCGCGAAAGCGATCGGCGCCTACACGATTGCGCTCACCGTGGATCGGGAATCGGCACTTGCCCGCGCGGCGCACCTGGCGATCGTCCCATCGACGGGCCCCGAAGTGCTCGCCGGCTCGACGCGTTTAAAAGCGGGAACCGCGCAGAAGGTCGCGCTCAACGCGATCTCGACCGCGGTGATGGCGCGCTTGGGCAAGGTCTACAATAATTTGATGGTCGACGTCGTCGCCAACAACCGCAAGCTCCGGGCCCGCGCGCTTCGCCTGGTCGTGCGTCTCGCGCAGGTCAATGACGTGCGGGCCGAAGATCTGCTGGCGCAAGCCGGCGGAAGTGTGAAGGTCGCAGTGTTGATGCAGCGTCGCAGCCTCGACGCGGTGCAAGCGCGAGCGCTCCTGGAGCAAAACAACGGCATGCTGAGACAACTCCTCTGACACAACTCGGCGCGCTGCTGCTGGCAACCATTGCCTTTCTGCCGATGGACGATCGCCCGGTCACCTCCGAGTTGCCGGTGATGCTCGGACGAATCGCAGGCGTCCGCGTCGAGGCGCCGCCGCCGGGTTTGACCGGGCGCTTTCTCGATGCCGGTCGTTCCGACGATCTCATTGCCTGGCTGAATCGACAAGCGGGAAATGCGCAAACGCGCGCCTTCGTTGTCTCCACGGATATGCTGGCGTACGGCGGCCTCATCGCCTCGCGCGTTCCCGGCCCGTCCTACGCGGATGCCGTCTTTCGCTTGCGCGCGCTCGCGCACTTGCGCCGCGAATCTCCCGGCGCGTGGATCGGCGCCTTCGGCACGATCATGCGCCTCGCGCCAACCGGCATCCCCGCGGACACCCCGTTTTTCGCCGCATCCGTTTGGCCGTATCTGCAGCAGTACGCCAACCTGCACGATCCCCCGTTGCCCGGCGAAGTCGCAAGTGCGCAACACCTCCGCGAACTGATTGGTGAGCCGGCGCTCGACGCATATCTCGCAACGCGCGCGCGCGATCTCGCCGTCAACCGGCTACTCTTGCATATGACGGCCGGCGGCGTCATCGACCGGCTCGTGCTCGGGCAGGACGACGCGGGCCCGGTCGGGCTGCACGTAAGGGAGGTCGCGCTCTTGCAGACGGAGCTGGCGAGCGCAGATCTGTCGAACCGCGTGTCGATCGAGCCGGGCGCTGACGAGCTCGGCATGGCGTTGGTCGCGCATGCCATTGCGCGCACTGCGAGCTGGACGCCGCGCATCGGCGTGCGCTACTCGACGCCCTCGGGCGCTCTTTACCAAGACCCGATCGAGTACGCGCCGATTTCGGCGGCGATCGACGCCTTGATCGGCGTCTGCGGCGGCGTGCGCGACGACTCGCAGAGCGAGATCGCGTTCTACGTGCGCGTCCCGGGCACGACGCCACCCCAAGACGACGCGTTGATGGAGGAGATGAAGCGCGACGTCGACGCCGGGCGTTCGGTGGCCTTTGCCGATCTTTCGTACCTTACGTCGTATCGCGATCAGGCTGCGTTTGCGCAACGTCTGCTATCGTCGGGCTTGGCGTCGCGGCTCGACGCATACTCGTCGTGGAATACCAACGCCAACACGGTCGGTACCGCGCTTGCCGAAGCGATTGCGGCCGGCGCCGGACGGCGGTTGCACACCTACGATGACTTAGCCCACCGCACGTTTACGTTCGTGCGCTTCGTCGACGACTACGCGTATCACGACGAGGTCCGGCCGCAGCTCAACGCTACGCTTGCCGCACAGGGAATAACTGACCACACGCTCCTGGCGTCCAGCGCCGCTGCTGCGATCGGGCAGCTCGATCGCGCGCTGCTGTGGAATGATGCGGTTGCTATTCTCGCGCAGCTCGATCCTGGCTATCACGTTGCCGCCATCTCGATCGGTCTGCCGTGGGACCGAACGTTCGAGACCTCCATCAACGTCGGCATCGCCCCCAACCTCTAAGAGTTGTCATCCTGAGCGCAGTAATGTCATCCTGAGCGCAGTCGAAGGACGAAGGACGAAGGTGACCTGAGTCATCATTTTCGATCTCGCACGCT
>JBEKRW010000020.1:0-17560 GCA_049517595.1 Candidatus Cybelea sp.
CATATACTCGAGGCCGCGATTCGCTTCGCCGACCAGATAGCCGATGGCGCCCTTGCCCTTCTCCCCATAGTTAAGCGTGCACGTCGGGTTGCCGTTGATGCCGAGCTTATGTTCGATACTCGCGCAGACCACGTCGTTGCGCTCGCCCAAGCTTCCGTCGGCATTGACGAGGAACTTCGGCACGATGAAGAGTGAAATTCCCTTCGTTCCTTCCGGCGCATCCGGCAGACGCGCCAGCACGAGATGGATGATGTTCTCGGCCATGTCGTGCTCGCCGAAGGTAATGAAGATCTTCGTGCCGGTTATCAGATGGTGGTCACCGTCCGGCACGGCACGCGCCCGAACCTGCGCCAGATCGGAGCCTGCCTGCGGCTCGGTCAGACACATCGTCCCGGTCCACTTGCCGGAGACCAAATTGGGAATGAAGCGCTTCTTTTCGTCTTCCGAGCCCACCAGTTCGATGGCTTCGATCGCACCCTGATTGAGCAGCGGTCCGTTGGCAAAACCGATGTTGGCGGCGTTCCACATCTCGAGCGTCGGCCCGAGAAGGATCTGCGGCAGCCCTTGCCCCCCGTATTCGGCAGGAACGGGCAGACCGATCCAACCGGCCTCCGCAAACCGCTTGTACGCTTCCTTGAAGCCCGGAGGTGTCGTGACCTCGCCGGCATTCCACGTGCAGCCTTCCTTATCGCCGACTCGATTGAGCGGGTCCAGCACACCCGACGCGAACGCCGCGGCCTCTTCCAGGACCGAATCGAGCACGTCGAGCGTCTCTTCGCACCCGGGGAGCGCGGCGATTCCCTCGATGCCGGCAAGCTCACGCAGAGCGAACTGCATGTCGCGCAGGGGGGCCCGATAGGTGCTCATCTAGGGTTCCTTCTTTCGCTTTATTAAAAATAACAGATACGGGAGACGAATTCGTACGCCCTTTCCTTTACTATACGGGGCATTAGAAATTCTGTAAAAGCGCCGCCTGCTTGCGGGCGGACGCAACAACTACGGCTATTCTATGGGTACACTAACAAAATCACTTCTCGCAAGGAGACCTACATACCGATGTTACTTATGTCACTACTCCTGTCGGTCATCACGCTCAATCCAGCGATGGCCGCGCCGTCGACGGGCCATGTCGAAGGTTACATCATGGCCGACTCGATCTCTCCCGACAGCACTTGCAAGCCCGGCGCGATCTGCGCCTCCTATAAATTCAATCGTAACGGCTGCTTCTTCAACAACTTCTGGAACAAGAGCGCCGGCGGAACGCCGCTGGCCATCGATATCACGCAGACCGGTGGGAACGGAAGCACGGTCTGGGTCTATTGGGTCAATAACACGAACAAGACAATCTCGATCACCGGCAAAGCTACCGCGAAGTATTACTGCTAGTAGCTAGGGCCGCACTGTGAGCGTACTGCTTGCGCTGCGGCCGAACTGCTCGGGCGCATCTTGCAGGTAGGCTCGAGCCCCGGGCCACCTAAACGTGCCGGGCGTGACGGAGCGCACGAGATAGTGCACGTCGTACACGCCCGGATCGAGATGCTGCGCGTAGGCGACGATGCGGTCGCGATAAATCTGCGTCGTGTCAATCTGCCAGCTATCGCTCCGCGGGACGATCGCTTGCAGCGTCGTGCGGAACGACGCGTCCACGGCTTCAAACCCGGCCGGCAATGGATCCTCGATCACGATGCGGTCCACCGGATGGTCCACGATCGTTCGAACGCCGATGTCGAAGACGCGCCCCGCCGGCACCTCGAGCGGCGCCGCCACGGCCAATAAATCCATCGTTGCCAGAGCGGGCGCGCTCGCCGGCGTGGTTGCAACACCCGGCTCGTTGACCGTCCTGATAATGCGAAAAGCGGCCAGCTGGCCAGGCGCGCCGGGCGGCACCGGATAGGTATAGAGCAGCGTGTAGTGCGCCTTCCCCTCAATCATGACGGACTTGCCCTTCAGCGACGAGCCGTCAACGGTAATCGTCTGTGATGAAGCCGTTCGCCCGAACTTCACGCTGACGACCGTGCGGTCTCCCACCATGGCGGTCGCCGTCGATGGAGTCAGTTGCTCGGTGGCAGCGTAGGCCGAAAGCGCGGTCAAAGCTGACGCCGTATCATCGGTCGTCGGCCAGCCGCATTTGCACTGCTGCGCTACGAGCGCGCGGACGGCGCCGTCGATCTGTTCGGCCGGCGCGTGGCGCTCGATGAGAAGCTGGAGCATCTGCGACTGCGCGTCCACGAGCGAGCCCAGCCAACTCCAGCGATCCGACAGATTTGCGACGGAGTAGCGCCCCGTGACGTAGAGCGTCTGCTGCAGGCGGTCGGCCATCTTCGCGCCTTGCCCTTGCCATCCGGGCGTCTTCAAAAGATAACGCGCCAAGCGAATTTGCGTCGCGCTGTCAAACTGATTGGCTCGCGCGACGACGTCGGACAGGAAGTCGGTCCGCTGATGGCCGGCCTGCGCCAGCGTCCAGAGCGCCTCAAAGCGCAGCTGAGCCTTGCAAAGCGTGACGTTGCACCACTTGAAGCGCCCGGGATTGGCGAGCGCCTGCGTCATGAATCCGACGCCCTGCGAAACGACGCCGTCGGCAACACGTACGCCGTGCGCTCGCGCGAAGAGCAGCGCGTCGAGCGCACCCGCCGTCGTGAATGGATCGCTCGCCGAGTCGCCAGTAAAGGCTCCGAAGCCGCCATCGCCGTTCTGGTAGGCAAGCAGGCCCTGCAGATTCGTCGCAACGGCCGCTGCCGGATCGAATTTCAGTTCCAAGCGGTATGGCCCACGCAGTCGCGCGAGCGCACTGGCGACGATCAAGCGCGAGGCCGACTCGTCGGCCAGCGGCAGCACGTCGTCTGCCATCACGCGCTCGGAGGGCACGACGAACTGCGGCACGATCGAGTTGGCCAGCGTCAGTTGAAGCGAACCACCGGCACTGACGTCGATGGGGATCGCAGCATTGCCGGTGCTGGCGCCGCTTTCGATTAACGATTCGGTGACGTTTCGATCGCTCGTCGTAAAGGGCACCTTAAACGCGTCGCGCTGCGAGCCGAGCGCGCTCGAGGCTTCGAAGGACGTCGGCGCCGGCGTGCCGGCGACGACCGGGAAACGAAACGCCTGGATGCCGGTCTGTGCGGTTTCGCTCGCGCGCTGCGCGTGCGGATCGCCTTGCGCAAAGGCAAGCGCTCCGGTCAGCTTCAAGACGAGATCGAGGGCGCCCGCGGCTCCCGTTTGGTTTGCCAGCGAAAGCCCAAGCTGGAAACGATCGCCGGGACGGGCGAACTGCGGCAAGAGCGGATTGGCGATCAGCGGCTGGGTCGAAATGAAGGTTTGATCGGCGGTGACAAAATGCGAAGCATCACCGTCAAGGGCCACCGCCATTACGCGCCAAGTCGTGAGGTCGTCGGGCATCGTAAACTGCGCGTGTGCGCGGCCGTCGGCGCCGGTCGGCAGAACGCCATAATACGCCATCGGCAAAAAGTTCGTTCGCACGCGCGTGCTTCCAGCACCCGCCAGAAATCCGCCGCCGTAGCCGAAGCCCTTTTCGAGCGGCGCCGTCTGCGTTTTCAGCGTCACGTTCTCGCGGTTATCCGCGAAGATCGTTGCGATCGGCTGCTGCGCAAAGACCGTCTGCACCAGGTCCGGCAAACGGTAGCCCGTGAGCTGTAAAATCGCGTCGTTGACGACTATCACAACGATTTCCCCACGCACGGGGGCGCCGGTATGTCCGGTCAGCGCGAAGTTTACGCTTTGGGCGCCGCCAGGCTGCACGGTGGCGCTATGCGGCGCAATCGCGAGCTTCAGATACCGATCGGCCAGATCGACGTTAAAGCCGGCCATCCCGGTTAGTGAGAGGGTCGTCGGTGCAGCGCCACCACGGCGCACGACGACGGCCTCCAGCGCCGCATTCGGCATCATGTCGGAAGTAATCTTGAACGGAAAGCGCACGGTGCCACTGACGTTACGCATCGTCGTGCGGTAGAGCGTGTCGTTGCGCACGACGGCGATATAAATATCGGCGCGGTCGTACGGTGAGGCAATCAAGGCATTTGCCGTATCGCCGATTGCGTATTGCTTCTTGTCGAGCTTGATCGCGACCGCTTCGGAATCCGTCAGTCCCCAATCGGCCTCGCCGGCCCCGAAGGCGAAGACTTGAATCTCGGTCGCGCTCGCAGCGTTGCGCGCCCCGGCCGGCGTGGCAATTACCCGATAAGGTCCTGCGTCGCTGGGCGTTAAGGGCGCCGTGACAGGATGATCTCCGGAGACGACGTCGGCGTTCGCGACGGTCTGATATTTAATCGCCTGCTGCGCGTTTTCGCCGCCCTCTTCTTCTTGCGTCGCCGAGGTGTAGGTCATCTTCTGCAGTTCGAGATGCACGGAGCGGCCGGCGAGCGCTTTGCCGTCGGCATCGGTGACGACGACGCGAACCGGCATCGGCGTCCCGGCCTTACCCACCGTGTCCGAGGCCAAGCCGATGACGGCATCGCCGGGCAACGCGAGAAACGTCTGGGAGTCGCTTACGGAGAGGTTCGAGACGTCGCTGGTCTCCATGTCGACGGTGTAGGTCATCGGGAACGGCAGGTCGGCCGGCACCGGAACATCGAGCGAGGTCAGTCCCTTGGCATCGAGGGTAAGGTCGCGCTGCAACACGTCGGTCGTGAACGAAGGCGTCTGCTCGGGATAGAACCATTGCGGCCCAAACCAGAAATCGTCCCACCCTTTCGGCTGCACGCTCGCTACGTCGCGCGTCACGTAGGCATGCGCCGTCCCGCCTTGCAGCGGCGCCCCGAAGAGATAGTTGGCGGACACGTTCGCGCCGATGCTCGAGCCGGCGACGGCCGACTTCGAGCCCAGCGTCAGCGTCAGGTTGAAGTTCGGCGGTTTGAACTCGGCGACGCGCAGCGAACCGTCGATTTCGTTTCCGTTGGTCCCTTTGGCGGCAATCGAGTAATCGCCTAATGCTTGCTGCTTCGAGAATTCGATCGGCATCGAGAATACGCCCAGCGAATCCGTGCGCCGGCGTCCGAGCGACGTCTTGACGTTGCTGGGATCGCTCAGGGTCACCGTGTAGAATGCATTGGCATCGGGCACGACGCGGTTGCCTTTGACGTAATACGCGACGCCGGTCAGCTCGCCGCGCTCCCCGGGTTGGTACATTTGACGATCGCTGAAGATCATGCCGCGCGAGAGCGGCGCGCCGCTCGTCCATCCGCCGTAGATGTCGAAACGCGGAAAGCCGCTGTAACTCGAGGTCGTGACCGTCGCGACGTCCGTCCCCAGCGTGACGACGACGCCGAGATTCGGCGCGGTATTGGAACTGGCCAGAATCGAGCAGCGCTCGACGTCCACCCCATAAAAGTTCAGCTCGCCGTTGGCATCGGTCGTACCGGTCGCGCAGGGCTGCGGCGCCAGCTTGTTCTGGTCGTCAACGCGGTACGCGGTCACGGTCGCCCCGCGCACCGGTGCGCCGTCGCTCAAACGCTGGACGAGCACAAGGCCGTGCGCCGGGAACCATTGCGAGAAGACGCCGAGATTCGTGAGTTGCACGCTGCCGACGAGCGTCGGATCGGCGTTCGGTGCGTCCAGGGCCGTTCGGAAGCCGTACGCGAGCGCCCCGTACGAGCCGCCAAGGTGCGATTGCACGGGAAAGCTCACGACGCTCTGAACGTTGCGACGCGCATCGCGCAACCCAACGCTCGGCCAGCTCCGCCACGGCGGAAGCAAGGTAAGCGGATCGCGCGAACCCAGCATCTGCAGCGGCGTCAGCCGCGCGTAGCCGGCGCGATAGGAATTTTCGGGCAAGTTGGTCGCGTAGAAGTTTAGCTCGACCGATGCGCCGGCGGGGATCACGCTCGGCTGGTAACCACTGGGCGCCCAGGCCCCCGGCGCGAAGTCCGAAGTGTGAATGGTCACGTGCCCTTCGTGCCCGAGCGTTTGCCCGAAGACGTCCTTCACGCTCGCGGCGACTGTTGCAACGTACGTTTTGTCGGGATCGAGCGCATAGGGGTTGATCGCGATCGTGTTCGATTGATCCGAGACGCTGGTAAGGGCCTTTACAGCGGCCGGCGCCGGCGATATGGTCACTGCATTTGCGACCGAGTCGGGATCGAGCGGATTGCTAAATGCGATCGCCGGATCCCCGTCGGCAAAGCGGCCTCCGCCGTTCGGGCTCGGAGCGGGCGTTGGAACGATGGCAAGGACGTCGTAGGTTCGCACTCCTCCGAGAAATCGGTTCGTCGTCGCCAGATTTCCGTAGAGCGGTTCGACGCCGGGCGCAATCGCGAGCCGATAAGTCGTGGCTCGCCGCAGCTCCCGCGCTGGAAGCAGATCGTACACCCAATCATTGAGCGACGGATCGTAAAGCTCTTGCGCGTTGTCCCCCGGACTGGGCGAAGGCGTCGCTTCCAAGACGGCCGTCACGCCGGTGCTGCTCCCGTCGGTGCCCTCAAGCTCGGCATGGGCGGCCAACGACGCCACGTCCACGGCGGCATTGCTCGTGACTTGCAGTTTTGGCTGCAGACCGACCGGAGCCGGCGTCGACTCGTCGTCGCCCGCCGTGACCTGCGGCAAGCTGGAAAAACTAAGCGCCTGTGTCTCGAAGGTCCAGGCAAGGTCCTGTTTCAGCACGTCGCCCGAGAGGTCGTGTAAGCCCGCGGCAAGGGTGATTCGGACGCGCGTGCCGATCGGCAGGGCGCGGTCGGCGACGAAGCCGATCATCCGCGGCGTCAGAACGACGAAGTGGCCGGCGAGTTCCGGCTCGATGCTGACGCGATCGAGGACGTCGCGCGGGCCCTCGCCGGAGAGCGCTTCAACCGGCGTGACCGGCTTGGCAAAAATGACGCGAATCTGAGTCAGCGTTTGGGCCGTGCGCGTCGGCGAGATCGAGGCAATCCACGGCGGGAGCGACGGCTTGGGCAGCGCCGCCACCGCCGAGAGCCTCGGTGCGCTCGAAGTCCCGCCGGTGCACGATGCCACCGCCGCGATGGCAACGGCAACGAGCAGCGAATAGAGCGCACGCACGTATGCCATCTTCCAGCTTCCGGTGAGAAAACACTTTGCGCTCGCGCTGGCGATCTGCGCCGCGGCCGGCGCGATCGCTCTCGAACGCTCCGGAATTGACGTCGCCAAAGTGCGGGCGCCCCAGGGCTCCGTCACCTACACCGACCGTCACGGCATCGTGCTCGGCACAATTCTAGGTGAAGCATCGGCACATTCGGTCAGCGTTCCACTCGAGTCGGTCTCGCCGGTCTTCGTCGAGGCAATCCTCGCTGCGGAGGACGCGCGATTCTGGCGTCACGGAGCCGTCGACGTTCGAGCGCTGCTGCGCGCCGTGCGCGACTACGCGATCTTTGGCGAAGCCCGCAGCGGCGGCTCCACGATCGAAATGCAGCTCGCGCGGCTCCTCTCTCCTTCGGCGGCGGGGGGAGTTCGCGGGAAGCTCGGGCAGATCGCGCTCGCAGAGCGGATCGAGATTGCGTCAAGCAAAACCGCCGAGCTCGCGGCGTATGTCAATCGCGTGCCGATGGGCGGAAACCTTTACGGCGTTGAAGCGGCGGCACGCGCCTATTTCGGCGAGCCCGCGGCAGATCTGGATTTGGCGCAAGCCTCGCTGCTTGCGGCGATTCCCAACGATCCCGCCCGGCTAGCGCCGGATACCGGCTGGCAAGCACTGCGAGCTCGCCAACGGTACGTTTTGGGCCGCATGGTCGACCTCGGTGAAATCACATCCACGACGGCGCGCCGTGCTTATGCCGAAACACTGAGGGTGCGCGTGCACGATTCGGGAATCGACGACGCGCCCCACGCCCTCTTCTTCCTCTACGCTACGGGCGGCATCCGCAGCGGACGCGTTCGCACGACGCTCGATCGCCCGCTTCAACGCTTCGTCCAAGCGCAGACCCAAGACGTTATCGGCGCGCTAGAACGGTACCACGTTACAAGCGCCGCCGCGCTCGTCGTCGACAATCGAACCGGCGAGGTTATGGCTTACGTCGGCTCGCCGGATTATTTCTCCGACGAGGCCTTAGGCCGCAACGACGGGGTGCAAGCCCTGCGGCAACCCGGCTCGTCGCTCAAGCCGTTTACCTACGAACTGGCGCTCGAGCGCGGGACGATTCGCTCGACGACGATTCTGCCCGACGTGCCCGCGGCGTACGCGATTGCAGGGGGCAAACTCTATGAGCCCGGCGACTACAGCGGCCGCTTCAGCGGGCCGGTTCGCGTCCGGTACGCGCTGGCAAATTCGCTAAACGTACCGGCCGTACGCGTTCTCTCGCAGCTCGGCGTCGATCCCTTCCTCGCGCGATTGCACGAACTCGGCTTCGCGCACCTGCGCCATCCGCCGTCGTACTACGGCCTCGGTCTCACGCTGGGAAGCGGCGAGGTAAGCCTTTGGGAGAACGTGCAGGCGTACGTCGCGATGGCGCGCGGCGGCAGCTTTGTGCCGCTGCATCTGACGCCGGCTAACCCGGCCCCTCGGTTCATCGGGGATGTCGCGGATTGGGAGCTGGTCACCGACATGCTGGCCGACCCCCACGCGCGAGCGCATTCGTTCGGCCTGCACTCGGTGCTCGAAATGCCATTTCCGACGGCGGTGAAGACCGGTACGTCGTCGGATTTTCATGACACCTGGACCATCGGATTCACGCGCGACTACACGGTCGGCGTCTGGGTCGGCAACTTCGACGGCAGCCCGATGCGCGGCGTCTCCGGCGTGACCGGCGCAGGCCCGCTCTGGAATCGCATCATGCTCCACTTGTACGAACGTAATGCGGAGCCACCGGCTTTCGCGACGCCAAGCGGCTTCGTGCGAAAATCGATCTGCGCGACGACCGGACGCATCGTCGTGCATGCCAACGAGGATTGCGTGGCCGTCGTGCAAGAGTGGGTCGCGCCGCGCGACCTTCCCGTGTTACGTACCCGCGTGCCGGCTGCGTCGCTGCGCATCGTCTTTCCCGCCAATGGCAGCACGTTTGCGCTCAACGCCGTAACGAACACCCTGCAGAAACGCGAGCAACAGCTCTTGCTGCGCGCGGACGATGCACGCGCTCCGGTACGCTGGAGCGTTAACGGTGCCGCAGTCCCGCTCGATGCAGCTGGGAACGCGTTCTGGCCATTACGCCTGGGAACGTGGCAAATTGAAGCCGCCGACGGCACGCGACGCGACCGAGTTAGCATTCGCGTCGTGCCGCCCCCGGTCGCCCGCCCCGGCTTTACTTTCGCAAGCAGCCACCATTAAGGAGCTTTTCCTTACTGAGTGTCGACGGGGTCGTTTGAGGGCGCTTCTCGTAGAAAGTGCGATGCCGGATACTTCGAGGGAATCGCGGTGAAGGCGCGTGGCTTCTGGCTGAAGTCGAAAGCGGCATCCAAACTCGTTGCGCGCCCGTCCGTGTACCCTTGTGACGACGGCCCGATGCTGCCGGTTCCGTAAACCTCTTCGATAAACTTCAAAATGCTGCCGAACTCGTATTGCGTATGGTCAACGTAACCGGTCTTTGCGTAGGGTGAGATGATGAGGCACGGCACGCGAAATCCGAGCCCGCGGTAATCGAGCTGCGGTGGTGTCGAGTTATCGTACCATCCGCCCCAATCGTCCCATACGATGACGATCGCAGTCGAGTTCCAGTACGAACTCTCGCCGATCGCGTTGACCACCGAAGCCACCCACGACGGGCCGAGGTCGCTATGGTATGCCGGGTGATCGGAATCGGCGTGGCTCGGGCTCACCCAGGTCACCGACGCCAAGTTTCCGTCGGCGGCGTCCTTCAGCACTTGGGTTTGCGGGGCGATGATGTCGCTGCTCCAGTCGGGGCCGTATCTTACGTACTTCATCGCTTCGTAGGGTTCCCAAAGACCGCCATCGAGAAGTTTGGTCGCGTAGTACTTCCACGAGACGCCGGCGTTGTCGAGAACATTGGCCATCGTGTCCCACTGGTCGAAACAGGGGAACGGACCCTGGAACCTCTTTTCGACGTCCTTCGCCGTTATGTACGAGCTGACCGTGCCCGGGGGCGAATCGCAATCGTCAGGGACCTTATTGGGGAAATCAACCTCGGATTCGCGCGGCGATTGGTCGATCGTATCGTTGCCGGCGACCAGCGTCAGATGCGCGGTGAAACTCCCGCCCCACTCCGTGGGAAACATTTCATCGGCGAGCACGTACTGCTGCGCCATGTCCCAGTACGGCGCGATCAATGACTCCTGGACGTACGAATATGCCGGATATGCGCTCGGCTGCCCCCACCTGGAAAAACCGTCCATCTTTCCTTCGTGGTAATCGACCTTCGACGAGTACCAGTCGTGCGCCAGGTCGGGCCCGTGGAAGCCGATCTGTTGGAGCGGAACCGAGACGTCTCCGGAAGGACAGCCCGAACTCGAGCTGCTCCGGCCTGCGACACGCCGGATCGGTCTGCGACCTGCGCTTTGTTTTCCGTTTGGAATGGCGCAACCCGACGTTGGCGCATTGGCGCCGGGATATCCCGCAAAGAAGTTTTCAAGGCTGCGGTTCTCTTGAACAATGACCACCACGTTCTTGATGTATTGACCCGCCGAGCCACTCTGAGGCAGCGCGCGAGCAAAGACCGGGGGCGACGTATTGCCCGAAGAACATCCTGCCGCCACAATAAGTGCCGGCAATGCAACGGCGAGAAACCACTTAACCGACATAGGCGCCGCGGTTCCCCCCGGGCTCGCCGAACTCCTATTACTACTGGGCAAGGCTGACCGCGGCAGCGACGGGATACGTGAGCCCACTAACGGTCTTCGTTGGGCTGCCGCCTGCGGGATAGCCGTAGTATCTCGCACTGGTGGAGCAATCGTCGGGAGCAACGACCGTATTCGACGCGATCGCAAATTGGAGGACGTCGCACGTATCGGTGAGCGTCGTCGTGCCCTGCACCGTTCCAGCCGACCCGGATACGGAGACCTGGTAAATCGCCGACGTATGCTTGCCTTGATAGTACTGATCGCCGATTGCCACATACGATCCGTCCCACTGAACGCCGCCCGGAAAAGCAACGGCTCCGTTTAGGTTAATCGTTTGGAGCTTTCCGCTGCCGTTGGGAAGTTCGGCGAGGACAAAACCATACGAGTTGTTGAGGCCGTCAACGAAGAGATTTCCCTCGTCGTCGTATCCGCAAAAATAGAAGTACGTCAGATCCGAATCTTGGAACTTCTTGGGGGTGCCTTTCGCGCCGGTATAGATCGACAGACTTCCTCCGCCGCTTGCAGTTCCCACATTCGCTACGGCGAGATCGCCCGTCGTCGGATCGACGGAGCAGCCCAAAGGGTTCTCCGAACCGGCATCGCTCAGCGTCGCCTCGGGCTTCGTCCCGCCGTGCGCATACTCCGCGATCGTAAATGAGGCCGAGTCCACGACCCACACGTCACCGGCGGCGTCAGAACACAACCCGGCGGGATCTTGAAGCTTCGTCAACGCCCCAGCCTTCTTGCCGCCAGGATACGTGTAAATGCGGACCTCATCGGCACCGCCGTCCGACAGATAGAGCAAGTTCTGCTTTTTCAGCGTGGGCGCCATCCACGACGCGCGGCGATCGGGATGAATCGGCTGCCGTTCCATTCGGTGCAGAAACGAAAGAAATAGCGACTGCCCGCTCGGCCGGTCGTCGGGTATCGAGCTTTGCGGGCCGGCCGGTGCGGTCGGAACGGCGCAGCCTGCGAGTAGCGTGACGGCAGCACCAAACGCTAAAGCACAATGGCGGCGACCTAAGGGCATCATCGCCTGCCTATTTAGACGCGGTCAGTAGAAAGACTGCTGGAGGCCCCGCGGAGCTTGCCGTGGAGCGGCTTTTGAGCTAGAAACGGAGCCATGCAACGGGAGCCCCCGAGAATGGTAAGGGGGCACGGTTTATTTTTCTAACACTTGCAGATTGTTGTCGTTATCGTCGTTGAAGTACAGTTTTGTATTTGAGTCGTCGGTGCCGGTTGCGACGATGCCGAAGAGCGCGCCCGACGCGCCTTTGTCGACGTTGCGAGTATCCAGGAGCTTGCCGCTCGGCGTCACCTCGACCATGATGTTCGCGCCGCTGGGATTTCCGGTGTTTCCAATCACCAGATTGCCGTTGGGCAGCAGCGCCGAGCTTACCGGACCGTTGAGCGGAGAGCCGGAGTAGACGAGCTTGGCGTCGCCGGCGGACGGACCTTTGAACGTCTTTCCGCCCTTTTCGACGATGATGCCGCCGTTCTTAATCGTCGTCACGTTGTCGAAGGCCACGACCGTGTTGTTCGTGCCGTCCACGATATAGAGCGCGTCGACGCTCGGATCGTAGGCCAGACCCGACGGCGCGAAGATACTGCCCGGCTTGCCGTGATTGACGGCGAAGCCCTTGGCGATCACGTCGTAGGTAAACTTCGAACCGAGGTTGATGCGAACGATCGTTCCGTTACCGGCGTCGCTCACGTAGAAGACCGGGCTTGCCGATTTTGGCGCTGCGTAGACTTGCCCCCACGGATGGTCGAACGGCTTGCCTTTGATGTTGCCCTCGGATGTGCCCGACGACGAAATGATCGGAACGTCGTTAGCGACGAAGGCGGAGGCCCAGATATCGTCAGACGGACTTAATGCCAGCGCGGCGCATCCGAGCAGCGTCTTGTCCGAGGAGACGAGCAGCGGTTTGGAGCCCGGCTTGGGATGCAAGGCGACGACCGTAAAACCGGTGCCTTGCACGTTCTTCTTGGCGTTGAAGTTACAGACGGCGAGGTCGCCTGCCGTAAAATCGCCCGCAGTCGACGTCGCGACCGTCAGGCCATAGGGGTTGAGCTGTCCGAACTTCGGGTCGATCGTCGAGCCGATCACAACCTGCTTTTTGAGCAGCTTCAAGATCGAGGTGTCGTCCTCGCCGGCGGGGCGGCCGGCGGGCGCCGCGACCGAGGTCATCGAGCCGCCCGGAAGGAGGTTGGAGCGTCCCACGCATCCGGCTATGGCTAGCACGGCAATCGCCGCAATTGCAATTCTCTTCATAGCCCTACGCTAGGCCTGGGATGTGAAAAAATTCTGAAAACCCGCCGACACGGCTCCGCAACGTTCGGGCGCGACGATGACCTGATGCAAAAGGATGCAGTGGCTACGGCCCGCCGCCTCTTCGAACGCGATCGCCGGCGTGCCGCGGAGCCGCAGGTGATGGAGACCCTGCTTCGCTTCGGGCATGGGGCCCTGTCCTATGCGCTGCGCAGCCGCATCCGCATCCTGCTCCTGCGAGTCGGCGAACTCTACCGGGAGGCTTCGCCGGCTCTCGCGCGTTTAGGAATCGACGTGGATGCATGGCCGGCGCCGCCGGCGGGTCTCTTTGTCGTTGAAGAACGCGCGCTTTTTCTGCGTTCGCGCAGCCCGATGACGGTGGCCCACGAGTTTGGTCACGCGCTCGACTGCGCGCTGGGTGGCGGCGTCTATCGCAGCAGCATCGATCCGCAAGTCCGCGCCCTCTTTGCCGGCGCGCACACGTTCGTGACGCCCTACGCCGCAACCGGCGTCGACGAGTACTTCGCCGAATCGCTGCGGGCCTACGTCGAGGCCAACGACTGCGCATCGCCCTGGCCCCGCGCGACGCGGGCACGTCTGCGTCACGGCGACCCCGGCATGCACGACTACGTCGAAGCGCTCTTCGAGCGCGAGTTCGGCGAACGGCTCGACTTGGGGAAAGTCGTCTCTATTTGACCGACCGGACTTGCGCGAGGCTCACGCCGCCGGCGTGATTGGTCCACGAACTGCGAATGTAGCTGATGACTGCGGCAATCTGATCGTCTGGGATCTGCCCCTTCCAGCTTGGCATGATGCCGCTATATGCCGCGTTGTTTACCGTCACTCGACCTTCGAGGCCGTTCTTCACGATCGCGATCACTGCGACGGGATTGCCTGTAACGACGGCGTTGCCGGCCAGCGGCGGAAACGCTCCCGGAACCCCTTGGCCGTTGGCTTGGTGGCAACTGGAGCAATCGGTTAGATAGACCGTCGCTCCGTCACTCGCCGAGGCCGGATTCTTCATCGCCGCAGCCGACGCCGACGCAGCCGCGTTCGCGGTATTGGAACTCTTGGCACAGGCCGCCATAGCCAACAAGAGCGCGAGCGCAACAACGATTCTCATCCGATCCTCCGAGGGCGAGCACTCATCGCCCAGACGAGCGACACGAGTAAGAAATTGGCGACCAACGAACTTCCGCCGTAGGAGATAAACGGAAGCGTTATGCCCGTCAGCGGCAGCAGGCCGATCACGCCGGCTACGATGATGACGACCTGAAACCCGAGCGTCGCTCCAAGCCCCGCGGCCAGCAGCTTCGTATAAAGATCGGGCTGCTCGAGGCCGGCGGCAAGAACGCGCCTCACGAGATCCAGGAAGATCGCCAAGACGACGATCGCGCCGATCAGACCGAACTCTTCGGCAAGGGCCGCGTACACGTAGTCGGTCGCCACGTCGGGAATGAACTGCGGATGGCCGAGGCGATACCCGGTTCCCGCCAGGCCGCCGGCCGCAAGCGAATAGTAGGACTGCGAGGACTGAAAGCCGGCGCCGAGCGGATCAGCAAAGGGATGGAACCAAACGGCGATGCGCGTCTGCACGTACGGGTAGTGATGCACGGCCCAAAACGCGCCGGCTGCGAAGAGCAGCGCGCCGAATAGCACGATGTCGATCCGGCGCGTCGCTACAAAGAGCAAGGTAGCGAATGTCGCCAGCAGCAACGTCGCCATCCCGAGATCGCGCTGAACGACCAGGATCGCCATCGAGGCTCCCCAGCCAATAAACAGCGGCCCGAGATACTTTAGATTGGCGCGCAACGACCACGGCCGCGCCGCTGCTATGACGTCGGCCATCTCGGCGAGATAAGCCGCCAGGAAGAGGACGATGCAGAGTTTGATCAACTCGATCGGCTCGTATTGGACCGGCCCGAGCTTGATCCACAGGCGAGCCCCGTTAATTTCAACGCCGAAAAGAATCAGCAGAGCGAAGAGCGCGAGCGAAGCGACGACCCAGAGATACTTGAACGCCGCGAAACGGCGAAACTGCGTGAACAGCGGCCCTGCGACCAGCGCAAGTCCGAGCGACAACAGCAGCCACAGTTGCTGGCGGTGCGCGAGGTCGGGCTTGAGGCGCGCGACCATCGCCAGGCCAAACGCCGCCAGAACGACCGCTAGCGCGGGAATGACGTCGTCGCGAACGCTCGTCGCCGGCTGCCACAGCACCCACGCGATCGCAAGCACGCACAATGCCACGAGCATCCACGGCGGCCCGAGCGCCCCTGCCGGCGCAAAGGAGAGCATCAGTGCGGCAACGGCAAGCGCCACGCTCATCGGCAGCAAGCGCCGAACGAGTAACGCGATCAGTGGGCGAGCACCGCAGCCGCAAGAAACCCGACGGCCGCCGCGATCCCGGTCGCGATGCGCGCGATTCCGGGAACGCGAAAGACTGACAGGCTCGAC
This sequence comes from Candidatus Cybelea sp., assembly GCA_049517595.1. Lineage (GTDB taxonomy): Bacteria > Vulcanimicrobiota > Vulcanimicrobiia > Vulcanimicrobiales > Vulcanimicrobiaceae > Cybelea. The sequence continues at coordinate 15,416 of JBEKRW010000020.1, forward strand.
GCCGGGAAAATTGCTCCGTCATCGTCTTCGAAACGTGCGACGAGAATCCGTTCGCCCAGGTCGCTGGCTTCCAATCGTTCCAGGAGCATTTGCCGTTCGCTCGCACCCGCGATGCGCCGTCCGAGAAGCACGATCGCGTCGCCGGGAATCAGGCTCACGTTCGAGATCCCGACGTCGAGCACCGGTGCAGCGGCAAACGCGCGCGCCAGCACGGGGATCGGGCGCTCCTCCATCACGTCGTCGTTGCAGAGCGGCGCGATTGCACCGCCACGCGCCAAATAGGCCGCCGTCGCTCCGGCATGGATGACATACGCCAAGCCCTGTACCACGATCACCGCCGTCAACGATGCCGCCGCGGTCACGTAATCGTCGTGGTTGGCGGTGTTGGCATAGAGCGAGCCGTTTACTCGCGCCAAGACGGCCAGCATTGCGGTTGCGGCAGCCTGCGGCCGGGCAATGGCGCGCCGGAAGAGCGGGCTGCGCATTCGGCCTTGACACTCGCTGCGAAGCCGCGCGAGAAGCGCGGACTCGATTGGAAGGCCGCCCATCTGCCCAAAGCCTCGGGCGACGGCCAGCAGCCACGTGCCGGAGCCCAATTGCAAACTCAAACACGACGTCCGGTCGCCACGGATTGCAAGGGTCATCCGGTACGTACCGACGTCACGACCAGCCGCGTCGCTCCCACGTCTATTTCGTCGCCCTGGCGAACCTCGATCGCCTCGGTGATGCGACGCCCGTTGAGAAAGGTTCCGTTGCGGCTGCGCAAGTCTTCAACGTAGACGATGCCGTCGTAGCTCGACAAGCGCGCGTGCTGCCGGCTCACCTCGGGATCGGATAACGCGACGCCAACATCCTTCGAGCGCCCAATCTCTACCGGTGGCCGCACGCAATGTGAACGCCGCCCGCTGCGCTCGACGATGTCGAGGTCGACCTGCATCGGCGTCAAGGTGCCGATCTCGGCGGCCGCGCGTACGCGGGGTCGCGCTGCCAGCACCGCCACGGCGGCCAGAGCCGCGGTAATTTCCAGGGATCCGACGCGCATCTGCGTCGTGAAGCCGGCGACCTCAGCCAGGACGATCATGCCGATTCAAATCTCATTCGCGTGTTTCCAAATAGCAGCTCATCTCCATCGCGCAAGGCTTCGACACTGACCCGCCGCCCGTTGACGAACGTGCCGTTCGTCGAGCCGAGATCCCTGACGAGGGGTTGCGCGCCGTCAATCTCGACGATGGCGTGGGCGCGTGAAACGCTGGGATCGACCAGGAGGATCTCGCTCTCCTCGCCTCGCCCCACACGGGTCGCTCCTTCGATGGAATATACCCTATCGGGGGGCACGCCCTTGACCATCCGCAAAGAAAAATGCACGTCGCGAGTGGCCGCCTCTCCGACCTCGATCGCAACGGCGCCCAACGGGACGCTTGCGCGGGACGCCATGGCAACCCGTGCCTCGCCGCCGGTGAAAGTCACGCCAACCTTCGCCGCCAGATCCTGCAACAACTCGGCCCAAGCGCGCTGCAAATACTCGGCGTGCTCGGCGAGTCGATCGAAATCTTCGGGACTCACGTAGACTGCATACGCGGCGGGGGCGCTTAGCCGGCCATCGTCGGCGCGGGTCTGCGCTTCCATCGTCGATACGAGTTTGCGCGCGATCTGCGCGGGCTCGACGTCGCTGGGGAAGGTCTTGGCAAAGGCTCGCTCGATGAACTGCGCGCACGCCTGTTCGATCTTCGCCAAGAAGCTCACCCTTCGACGGAGCTCGGAAGACGCACCAGTCGCGCGATGTAGAATCCGTCGCGTCCGTCGATTCCGGGCGGCACGAGCACGTCACCGGCATCGGTAAGCAGCGACTCGTAGGCCGCCGGCATCGGGCCGCGTTCGAAGCTCTCTCGCGCCAAGAACCACTCCATCACTTCCGTCGTTTCGCGCGGATCCGTCGAGCAAACCGCGTAGACCAGCGTCCCGGACGGACGGACATGCCGAGCTGCTTGCTCGAGAAGCGCTCGCTGCGTGCTGGCGAGGCGTTCGCCGTCGGTACTCTGCTTCTTCCAGCGCGCCTCGGGTTGGCGCCCGACGATGCCGTTTCCCGAGCATGGGGCGTCGAGCAGCACCCGGTCGAAATGCTGTCCCTCCGGAAGGAGCGCTTGC
>JBEKRW010000021.1:0-17549 GCA_049517595.1 Candidatus Cybelea sp.
AGCCGCCGTACTGACGGTCCGAGTTAAGTGTGGTGATATAATCGCCGGAACCGCCCTCACATCCCCAGTACGACGACGGGTAGTTCACCGCCGAGCTGGCCTGGCCGGCGATGATGTACTGGTGCGAGATGAAGCTGCTGGCATCGACGTTTGAGGCGTACATCTGGTCGGCCAGAACGTAGTGCTTGCCCAGGTAAAAATAGGGCTTCGTCTCGCTACGGGGCACGTAGCTGTACGGCGGGTTGGAGTTTGGGCAGGGCGGGTAGCTGTACTTCCCGCAGCCCCAGTACTCGTTGTCGAAGCCGTTCATCCGGCAATCCGTCCCGGGATAGCTTCCGGTGCCGTTACACGACTGGAGAAAATCGTAATAGTCGTGCAAGATATCCCAGGTCGTCTCGAGCCCGACCGGCTGAAGGGTAATCTTCTGTCCGCTCGTGTTGTAGCCGTACGTCTGCGTTTTGGCTCCAGGAAATCCGTAAAACAGGTTGTTGAAGCTGCGGTTTTCTTGGACGATGATGACGATGTGCTGGATCTTGCTGCTCGAAGTGTGGTGATGGATGCTCGTCGCATCCTTAGCGGCTTGCGGTATCGACGAAACTCCCGTGCTGCAAGCGCTCAGCATCAGCGCGGCGGCAGCAACCGGGAAGAGGGCGGCCTTGACTCTGGTGCAATACATCGTGGTTCTCCTTAGTCGTTGTCCGGGGGCCTGTAGTCGGGCACCTGATGCATGAAGTAGTTGATGCCGTGCTCCGCCGGCACCGTCTCGAAGGCTCTCGGCGGCGCGTTGAAGTCAAAGGCGTCGTCGGGAGCCGTGGCGCGTTTGTCACTCGCCGATAGGCTGGCCAAGCCAAAGTTCTCTTCGACGAACTTCAAAATGCTGCCGTGCTCGTAGTGGGTGTGCGAGACGTGGCCCGCTTTCGCGTATGCCGAAACGATCAGCATCGGAATCCGAATGCCCAGACCGTCGTAGTCCACTTTTTCCGGCGGCTCCGGATCGTACCAGCCGCCGTAGTCGTCCCAGAAGATGAAGATCGCCGTCGAGTCCCAATACTTCGACTTGCCGATCGCATTGACGAGCGAAGCGACCCACGCCGGACCGGTCTTGCTGCCGCAGCCGGCGTGATCGGAGTTTTCGCACGTCGGTGTGATCCAGCTTACGTCGCGAAGCCTGCCTCTTGAAACGTCACCGAAGAACTCGGTCTGCGGCGAGATCACGTCCTTCTTCCAGTCGGGACCCTTATAGATCTGGCTGATGTTCTGGTACGCGCTCCAGATGCCGCCGTCTCCGTAGATCTTCGAGGCATAGTACGCCCACGACAAGCCCGCATGATCCAGCTCGTCACCAAGCGTTTTATTCGTCCAGCACATCGGAATGCTGCTGCCATACTGGCGCGCGGAGTTGAGGGTTGCAATGTCGTTGCTGTAGATGCCCTCGCAGCCCCACCAGGCCGACGGATAGTTCACCGCGGAGCTGGCTTGGCCGGCGATGATGTACTGGTGTGAGATAAAGCTGCTGGCATCAACGTTGGAGGCATACATCTGGTCTGCCAAGACGTAGTGCTCGCCCAAGTAAAAGTACGGCTTGGTTTCGCTCTGCGGAACGTAGCTGTACGGCGGTTCGGCGTTCGGGCACTTCGGCTGCGTGCCGTTGTGACCGCAGGCCCAATACTCGTTGTTGAAGCCGTTCATCCGGCAATCCGTCCCCGGGTAGTTTCCGGTGCCGTTGCAGGCCGCGAGATAATCGTAGAAGTCGTGGACGATATCCCAGGTTGTTTCGAGCCCCACCGGACGCAGTAAAATCTGGCGGCCCGAGGAGTCGCGGCCGTACTTCACGGTCTTAGCGCCGGGAAAGCCATAGAACAGATTGTTGAAGCTGCGGTTCTCCTGGACGACGATGACGATATGCTTGATCTTGCCGCTGGAAGCGTTGTGACCGATGGCTTCGGAAGATTGCACGGCCGGCGGAACCGAAGCGCCGCCGGCGTTACATGCGCAGAGGAACAGCGCGAGGGCCGCACCCGGTAAGAGTGGGCGTTTAATCACTGTCGGGGAGCCGGTGGTCGGGCGGCTGACGCATGAAGTAGTCGATCCCGTGCTCCGACGGAACCGTCTCGAACTTTCTCGGCGGCCTGTTAAAGTCGAAGGCGTCGTCGGGGGCGGTCGCGCGTTTATCGCTCGCCGATAAGCTCGCCAAGCCAAAAGTCTCCTCGGCGAACCTCAAGATGCTGCCGTGCTCGTAGTGCGTGTGCGAGACGTAGCCGGGCTTCGCGTAGGCCGAGACAATCAGCATCGGAATGCGAATGCCCAAGCCGTCGTAGTCCAGTTTTGCCGGAGGCTCGGGGTCGTACCAACCGCCGTAGTCGTCCCAAAAGATAAAGATCGCCGTCGAGTCCCAGTACTTCGACTTTCCGACCGCATTAACCAGCGAAGCGACCCACGCCGGGCCGGTCGAGCTGGCGCAGCCGGCATGATCGGAGTTTGCGCAGGTCGGCGTGATCCAGGTCACATCGCGCAGCTTGCCTTTCGAGACGTCGCTGAAGAAGTTGGTCTGCGGCGAGATCACGTCTTTCTTCCAGTCGGAACCCTCGTAGATCGGCTTGATATTCTGATACGCGCTCCAGAACCCGCCGTCTCCGTCGATCGTCGAAGCGTAATACGCCCACGACAGGCCCGCACGATCCATTTCGGCACCCAGCGTATTGTTATTAAAACACATCGGAATGTTGTTGCCGTACTGGCGCGCCGAGTCGAGCGTCGCGATATCGTCGGAGGCACCCCCCTCGCACCCCCACCACGACGAGGGATAGTTCACCGCAGAGCTGGCTTGGCCGGCGATGATGTATTGATGCGAGATAAAGCTGCTGGCGTCCACGTTGGAGGCGTACATCTGGTCTGCCAAGACGTAGTGCTCGCCCAAATAAAAGTACGGCTTGATTTCGCTGTGGGGCACGTAGCTGTAGGGAGGCTCGGGGTCGGGGCAGCGCTGGGTGCCAACGCCGCAGCCCCACGACTCGTTGTCGAAGCCGTTCATCCGGCAATGGGTCCCGGGATAGTCGCCCGTGCCGTTACAGGCCGCGAGAAAGTCGTTATAGTTGTGGTCGATATCCCAGGTCGTCGAAAGCCCCACCGGCTGCAGGGTAATCTTGTGACCCTTGCTGTCGTAGCCGTACTTCACGGTCTTGGCGCCGGGAAAGCCGTTGAACAGATTGTTTAAGCTCCGGTTCTCCTGAATAATGATGACGATGTGCTTGATTTTGCTGCTCGAGCTAGGGTTATGGATGCCCGTCGAGCCGCCGGGGGTTTGCGGGACCGAGGAAACTCCCCCGCTGCAAGCGTCGAGCATCAGCGCGGCGACTGCAACCGGGAAGAGAGCGGTCGTAATTCCGATCCCGCGCATCGTCGCTCTCCTCAGTCGTTGTCCGGGAGCCGGTGGTCGGGCGGCTGCTGATGCAGGAAATAGTTGATACCGTGGACCGACGGAACGGTCTGGAACTTTCTCGGCGCCTTGTTGAAGTCGAAGGCATCGTCGGGCGCCGTGGCACGCGTATCGCTGGCCGCGAGCGCCGCCAGCCCAAAGGTCTCCTCGACAAACTTTAGGATGCTGCCATGTTCGTAGTGAGTATGCGAGACGTGGCCCTTCTTGGCATACGCCGACACGACCAGCATCGGGATGCGCATCCCCAGGCCGTCGTAATCGAGCATCGCCGGCGGCTCGGAGTCGTACCAGCCGCCGTAATCGTCCCAGAAGATAAAGATCGCGGTATTATTCCAGTACTGCGATTCGCCGATCGCGTTGACCAGCGATGCCACCCACGAGGGGCCGGTCTTGGCGCCGCAGCCGGCGTGGTCGGAGTTGGCGCAGGTCGGCGTGATCCAGGTTAGATCGCGCAGCTTGCCATTCGAGACGTCGTTGAAGAAGTTGGTCTGCGGCGAAATCACGTCGTTCGTCCAGTCGGCGCCATTGTAGATCGGTGCGATATTCTGGTAGGCACTCCAGATGCCGCCGTCGCCGTTGACCGTCGACGCGTAGTAGGCCCACGAAAGCCCAGCGCCGTCCATCTCGGCGCCGATCGTCTTGTTGTTCCAGCACATCGGAATGGTGCTGCCGTACTGGCGATCGGAGTTGAGCGTCCCTATATAATCGCCGGTACCGCCCTCACATCCCCAGGATGATGTCGGGTAGTTCACCGCGGAGCTGGCTTGGCCGGCGATGATGTACTGGTGCGAGATGAAGCTGCTGGCATCGACGTTTGAGGCGTACATCTGATCGGCCAAAACGTAGTGCTTGCCCAGGTAAAAGTAAGGCTTCGTCTCGCTGCGCGGTACGTAGCTGTACGGCGGGTTGGAGTTGGGGCAAGCCGGTCCGTACCGCTTCCCGCAGCCCCAGTACTCGTTGTCGAAACCGTTCATCTGGCAATCGGTGCCGGGATAGCTGCCGGTCCCGTTACAGGACGCGATAAAGTCGCCATAGTCGTGGAGGATGTCCCACGTCGTCTCGAGCCCGACTGGCTGCAGGGTAATCTTCTGTCCGCTCGTGTTGTAGCCGTATTTCTGCGTTTTCGCTCCGGGAAAGCCGTAGAATAGGTTGTTGAAGCTGCGGTTCTCTTGAACGATGATGACGATGTGCTGGATCTTGCCGCTCGAAGTATTGTGCTGCATCCTCAACAGGCTTTGGGCGGCGGTCGGGACCGGTGAAACGCCTGCGCCGTTGCAGGCCGAAAGCAAGAGCGCGACGGCCAAAATCGGTGCTCGCGCAAACGTGCTCGAACGGTGATCCATGAATGATTCTCCTTACTCGGCGTCGGGAATGCGACGGTCCGGGGCCTGGTGTTTGAAGTAGTCGATGCCGTACGCCGACGGAACGATCTGGAACTTTCGCGGCGGCGCGTTAAAATCGAAAGCATCGTCGGGCGCCGTCGCGCGCTTGTCGCTTGCCGCTAACGCCGGAAGCCCAAAGGTTTCCTCGACAAACCTCAAGATGCTGCCGTGCTCGTAGTGCGTGTGCGAAACTAAGCCCTTCTTTGCGTACGCGGAGACGATCAGGAGCGGAAGGCGCGGCCCAAGTCCGTCATAATCCAGCTTCTTGGGGGGAGCCGGATCGTACCAGCCGCCGTAATCGTCCCAAAAGATGAAGATCGCGGTCGAATCCCAGTACTTCGATTCGCCGATTGCATTGACCAGCGATGCAACCCACGACGGGCCGGTCTTGCTGCCGCAGCCGGCGTGGTCGGAGTTGTCGCAGGTCGGTGTGATCCACGTGAGGTCGCGAAGCCTACCATTCGAGACGTCGCTGAAGAAGTTGGTCTGCGGCGAGATGATGTCTTTGGCCCAGTCGGCGCCGTTGTAGATGTGGTTGACGTTCTGATAGGCGCTCCAGATGCCGCCGCCTTCGTCGTAGGCCGACGCATAGAAGGCCCACGGGCGTCCGGCGGTGTCCATTTCGTCGCCCAGCGTCTCGTTATCCCAGCACAGCGGGATCTCGTTGCCGTACTGGCGCTCCTGCGTGATCGTACCGACGTAGTCGCTCGAGCCGCCCTCGCCCTCACAACCCCACCAGCCCGAAGGAAAGTTGACGGCAGAACTCGCTTGACCAGCGATGATGTACTGGTGTGAGACGAAGCTGCTGGCATCGAGGTTCGAGGCATACATCTCGTCAGCCAAGACGTAGTTCTTGCCCAGATAGAAGTACGGCTTCGTTTCGGAGTGCGGCACGTAGCTGTACGGAGGGTTGGAGTTGGGGCAGGCTGGGTAACCGAACTTTCCGCAGAGCCAGTACTCACCGTCGAAGCCGTTCATCCGGCAATCCGTTCCGGGATAGCTCCCCTTACCGTTGCACGCCGCGAGGAACCCGTTTAAGTCGTGTTCGACGTCCCACGTGATTTCGAGGCCAACCGGCTGCAGGGCGATCTTGTTCCCCTTCGTGTCGTAGCCGTACCCCGCGGTTCGGGCGCCTGGAAATCCGTAGAACAGATTGTTGAGGCTGCGGTTCTCCTGGACGATGATGACGATATGCCGGATCTTGCCGCTCGAGTCGCCGCGCACGAGGCTCGCGATCCCCGGAGAAACCCGTGGAACTCCGCCGTTGCAAGCGCAGAAGAGCAGCACGACGGCCGCGGCCGGTATGACCGATCTACTCGGCATCCGGAATCCGGTAATCGGGTGGCTGTTGCATGAAGTAGTTGATGCCGTGCTCTGACGGAACGGCCTCGAACTTTCGGGGAGGCGTGTTGAAATCGAAGGCGTCCGTCGGCGAGGTCGCGCGCGTATCACTGGGAGCCAGCCTTCCCAGACCGAACGTGTCCTCAACAAACTTTAGGATGCTGCCGTGCTCGTAGTGAGTGTGCGAGACGTAGCCCGGCTTCGCGTAGGCCGAGACGATCAGCATCGGAATGCGCATCCCAAGGCCGTCGTAGTCCAGCATTTTCGGCGGAGCCGGATCGTACCAACCGCCGTAATCATCCCAGAATATGAAGATCGCAGTAGAGTTCCAATACTTCGACTCCCCGATCGCATTGACGAGCGACGCAACCCACGACGGACCGGTGCTGCTGCGGCAGCCGGCGTGATCGGAGTTTTGACAGGTCGGCGTGACCCACGTCAGGTCGCGAAGCTTGTCTTCCTTGACGTCGGAGAAGAAGCGAGTTTGCGGCGCGAAGACGTCCTTTTTCCAATCGGGACCTTCGTAGATGTGCTTGATCGCCTGGTAGGCACTCCAGAAGCCGCCCTCGTTTACGATCTTTGACGTGTAATACGCCCACGACAGGCCGGCCGCGTCCATCTCGTCGCCCAGCGTCGGACTGTTGAAGCACGCGAGGACCGGGTTGCCGACCTGGCGGGTAAAGGAGACCGTGCTGATGTCGTCGGCATAGCCGCCCCTACATCCCCAATACGTGTAGGGGTAGTTAACCGCAAAATTTCCTTGGCCGGCGATGATGTACTGGTGCGAGATGAAGCTGCTGGCATCGAAGTTCGAGGCGTACATCTCGTCGGCCAAAACATACTTTCTGCCCAAATAGAAGTACGGCTTGGTCTCGGAGTGCGGTACGTAGCTGTACGGCGGATTGGAGTTCGGGCATGGCGGCTGGCTGCGGTGGCCGCAGTACCAGTTCTCGTTGTTGAAGCCGTTCATCCGGCAATCGGTCCCTGGATAGGCGCCCGCGCCGTTGCATGCCGAGAAGAACGAATACGAGCTGTGATCGACGTCCCATTTCGTAGCGAGGCTGACCGGCGCCAACACGATCTTCTTCCCCTTGGAGTTATAGCCGTACGTCACGGTGCGCGCGCCGGGAAACCCATAGAACAGATTGTTGAAGCTGCGGTTCTCCTGCACGATGATCACGACATGGCGGATCTTGCCGGTCGAGGCAGCGGCTATGTGTCGAACTGCCGGCTCGGCTCCCCGCGGAAGCGACGAGAACCCGCCGCCAGCGCTGCAGGCCGAGAGCAAAAGCGCGGCGGCCGCAGCCGGCCGCCACGCGTGCTGGATGACGATGCGACGCAGAAGCGTGGTCTTTACTCGGCGTCCGGGATGCGATGGTCGGGCGCTTGGTGCATGAAGTAGTCGATGCCGTGCTCCGACGGGATCTTCTCGAACTTTCTCGCAGGCTTATTGAAGTCGAAAGCGTCGTCGGGAGGAGTCGCGCGCGTATCGCTGGCCGCTAACGGCGCAAGCCCGAAAGTATCCTCGGCAAACCTCAAAATGCTGCCGTGTTCGTAGGGCGTGTGCGAAACGTAGCCCTTCTTCGCATACGCCGAGACGATCAGCATCGGAATGCGCATCCCAAGACCGTCGTAGTCCAGCATCTGCGGCGCGACGGGATCATACCAGCCGCCGTAGTCGTCCCAGAAGATAAAGATCGCGGTATTATCCCAATACTGCGATTCGCCGATGGCGTTGACCAGCGAAGCCACCCACGACGGACCCGTTTTGCTGCCGCAGCCGGCATGGTCGGAGTTTTCACACGTCGGCGTTATCCAGGTCAGATCGCGGAGCTTGCCGTTGGAAACGTCGGTGAAGAAGTTCGTCTGCGGCGAGATGATGTCTTTGGACCAGTCGGGGCCGTTATAGATCGGCGAGATGTTCTGGTAGGCGCTCCAGATGCCGCCGTCTCCATAGACCGACGACGCATAGTAGGCCCACGAGAGGCCTGCGCCATCCATTTCAGCGCCCAGCGTATTGTTGTTAAAACACATTGGAATGCTGCTACCGTACTGGCGTCCTTGCGTAATCGTGCCAATGTGATCGCCCGAGCCGCCCGGGCAACCCCACGCGGAGTTAGGGAAGTTGACGGCGGAACTGGCCTGGCCGGCGATAATGTATTGATGGGAAATAAAGCTGCTGGCATCGAGGTTCGAGGCGAACATCTCGTCGGCCAACACGTAGTGCTTGCCCATATAAAAGTACGGCTTGGTCTCGGTATGCGGTACGTAGCTGTACGGCGCGTTCGAGCACGACCTGCATCCCCACGACTCATTGTCGAAGCCGTTCATCTGGCAATCCGTGCCGGGGAGGCTGCCCGTGCCGTTGCAAGCCGCTAAAAACCCGCCCAACTGATGCTCGATGTCCCAAGTCGTTTCCAGGCCGATCGGCTTCAGCGTGATCTTCTGGCCGCTCGTGTTGTATCCGTACGTGGCGGTTGTGGCCTTGGGGAATCCGTAGAACAGATTGTTGAAGCTGCGGTTCTCTTGAACGATGATGATGACGTGTTGGATCTTGCCACTGGAGCTGTGGCGATGAAAGCGCCCGACGAAGTCTTGGGCATTTTGCGGCACCGGCGACACTCCGCCGTTGCCGCTGCAAGCCGAAAATAATAGCGCGAAGAAGGCGACCGATAATATTCGGATCGCCGTTGGTGAACCCCGCATCCGCGTACTCCTTAAGGTAACCTGTGATTAAGGGCTGATTACGACGCGATGCGACAAAACTCCCCGGCCGCTAGTTGCTTACGACGATGACGTGCGTCAACTTTTTAAGAGCGGACCGGGGAAAAGCATCCGGACGCGCGTGCCATCCGACGTTTCGATTTGCATTTGATGGGCGATCGCGCGAATGATTCGCAAGCCGAAGCCGCGGCCCGGTAATGGCGAGCGCTCGATGAAGCAGCCGCTGTCGGAGACCTCGAGACTGAGTTCTCCCCGATCGAAACGAGCGAGCAACTCGACATCGCGGCGCGAATGCTTTGCTTCTTGCGCGTACGCATGCTCGGCAGCGTTGGCTAGGGCCTCGCCGGCGGCCGTCGTGATGTCGTCGAGAGCCGCGCCGTCGAAGGCGAGCGCTTCGAGAAACGTCCGTAACGCGCGCCGTATCGGCGCGACGGAACGCGTCTGAGCGGGACGGGAGAGGCGCAACTCGCAGGCGCCCATCAGGAGCCGGCGCATTCGGAGAGATATTCCAGCGCCTTGGCATTGTCGGGGAAAATCTTGAAGGCCGTCGCCAAGCCGGCGTACTGGACGAGCCGCAAGAACTGCGGCGCCGCAATAACGATCGCGATCGGTACGCTCGCGCCTTGTGCCATCGCACAGAACCTCAGCAGCTCGGTCAGCGCCGTCGAGTCGGCGTACACGACCTCCGAGAGGTCCATCAGGATCGCCCGCGCGCCGTTGGAAAGCGCGAAGGCATCGCGTATTTCACGCTTGCGGCTCAAATCGAGTTCGCCGGCCAGCCGGATGGTTTGAATCATCGCCCCTTCGTTCACGCAAGCCCCGCTTTTCTACCGGCAGCCACCATCGTTTGGCTGCCGTGCTCAAAGATTGCCACAGAACCGCTCGCCTCGCCGGCGAAACGCAGCGTTAGAATCGCGACATCGTCGGCGGCCTTGCGGTCTGCGAAGATGCTGTTGCAGATTGCGGCGGCGACATCGGACTGCGATGCGTGCGCCGCGGATTCGACGGCGGCGAGCAAGAGCTCCTCTCCCTGCACGACATCGCGCGAGTGCTCGATTGCACCGTCGGTATAGAGAACCAGCAGCGCGCCCGGTATGCTTCGAACCCGATAGGTTCGGTAGGCGGCATCGCGGAGCACCCCCAGGGGAAGCGAACCAACATCTAGGAAGCGTGCCCGCTTTCCCGGCTCCAACAGCACGGCCGGCGGGTGGCCGGCGGCCGCATAAGCGAACTCGCAGTCGCGCGCGTCGACCAGCGCAGCAATCGCAGTGACCATAGGTGACTCATTCCGAAAAAGCTCTTTGTTGACACGCTCCAGTACGGGCCCCGGGCTCGGATCGATGAGCGCGCACGAGATCAGGAGTTGGCGCGTTCGATTCATCGTGACCGCCGCCTCGATGCCGTGCCCGGTGACGTCGCCGATTGCCAGCAGCACACGATCGCCCGGTAGCTCGAGCGCATCGTACCAGTCCCCGCCAACCTTCGCCTCTTCCGACGCCGGCAGGTAGGCCGCGCCCAGCCGCAGCCTCGCCGGCTTTGGCAGAGCGTTCTGTACGAGGGCTCCTTGCAGCGTGTCGGCGATGCGCTTTTCGGCCAAGTAGGCGGCGCGATTCTCGGCGGAACGCCGGCGCTGCTCTTCGGCTTTTGCGCGCTCCTCCTCGACCCGGAGACCAAGGCGATATTGCTGGTACGCAAAGAGCATCGCCGCCACCAGGAACGCCGCGATGGCACCGATTGCAAAGAGATCGACCCATGCAATCGCTTGTTGCGCGCCTACCCGGCCGCGAGCCTCATGGCCTGCTAGCAAGCTCTCGGTGGACGCAATATCGGCTCGAAAATGATCGACCAGCTTTTTCCCGCGAAACAGGAGCGCCGGCCGGCTGGACTTGGTGGTCAAGAGCGGAAATGCCACCGCTCGGAGCCACCGGTGATTCGTTTTGCTTGCGTCTTCCAGAAACGTCTGCGCGGTTTGCAGGCGCAAGTTCTGGAGCACGCCCATGGCTCGTTTCACCGTTGCCGGGAGCGCCCTGCGAGCCTCGTAATATGGCTGGAGCAGGCTGAGCCGGCGAGCGACTGCATACCCGCGAACGCCGGTCTCCTCGTCGAGCTGCCGCTGCAGCACGTCCTCGACGAGAAGGCGCGCCGTTCCGATGGTGTCCGCTTCGCGAAACGAGTTGGTAACGGTGGACTGAAGCCAGAGGCCGCCGGCGACCAGCACGCCGACCACAACCGCTAAGAACGCCATGGATACGATCAGTGGCGCGTTAATGCGGCTGGGCATCACCGGCCTGTTTTTCGCCGCGGCCGAAGAGCCTTTAATGGCCGAGATGCCAACCGTGGTTCTCGCAGCGATACGGTTTTAGCCCGGTGGCCGTGCGCGGAATCGCTCGTTCGGCTTCCTTTTTCGTTTCGAACGCGGCCTTGGGCGCACCATTGCCTTTATAGCAAGAGCGCGGTCCGCCGCTTTTGCGCGTGGCAGTCACTCTTCGCCGTCGAAATAGTCCAACGGCTCACCGCGCATCATTCGTCGCTCGGGGAGGGGATGGCTCCACTTACCGCTGTCGGGATAATAGCAAGCCTCGCCGATCGGATTGTCGGCGATGACGTACAAGACGAGCGTCTCCGAGCCATCGCTGACGAACTGGTGCGGCTCGCCGGGAAGAAAGATGCAGGCGTCACCCGCGACGACCGGCGTCGTTCCGTCGCGGTGCCTCACGCTGCCGCTGCCGGAGATCACGTGATAGAACTCCCATTGCGCGCTGTGGGAGTGATACGGATAAGGCGCCTTGCCCGGTGGAATGCGCAGGATCTCGACGTCGAACGGATGGCGCTCCATAATATCCGTCGAGTCGCGCTTGCGGCCCAGCGCCTCGGAGACTTGAATCCCCTCGCCCGCCATGGTTCCTTTGGGCGACGACCATTTCATCGGTTCGAGCTCGTTGGTGTTAACTTTGCGCATTGTTACCTTCTATTGAAAGCTGTGCACGGAAAGGGGCTTGGTGACGCCGCCGTCGTCGAAGCTCCAGACCTTTTCCGCCAGAACGTCGATGCAGCCGCTCTCCTTCTGCAGCCGGCCTTCGACGATCAGCGTCGACGACGTGCGAATCGGACGGCGAAACGCATCGTAGACCTTCGGACGCACGATGACATTGACGACGCCGGTCTCGTCTTCGAGCGTGAGAAAGACAAAGCCCTTGGCAGTGCCGGGCCGCTGGCGCGTGATGACGAGGCCCCCGACCCGACAGCGCGCATTGGGAGCCAGTGCCGGCAACTGCGCGGCGGGCGTGACCCGCTGCGCAGCGAGCAGCTCGCGGAAATGTTCCATCACCTGGCCGGCGGTCGTGATGCCGGTCGACCAGAGATCGAAGGCGGCAAGCCTGCGGTTCGCTAGCGGTTTGAATCGTACGGCAGGCTCGTCAACGTCCATCAGCGCTCCCAGCTCACCGCGCGCCTCCCGCTCGTCCAGACCGCGTAAAGCCCACATCGCTTCGCGGCGCGATGCGTGCCACGGAGAGAACGCGCCGGCAATCGCCAGATTCTCCAATGCTTCGCGCTCGAGCCGCGTTCGCTGTGCGAAGTCGAGCATGCCGGCGAACGGACCTTGGGCGATGGCTCGTTCCAGCCGTTGCCGTTGTGCTTCGCCTAAACCGCGCACGAGGTGAAAGCCCAAGCGCAGCGCACCGTCGTTCTCGACGCGCGACCAATACTCGCTGGCATTGATTTCGACGGGCCGGATGGCCACACCATGGCGCCGTGCGTCGTTGACCAACACTTCGGTCGAGTAAAAGCCCATCGGTTGTACGTTGAGAATGGCCGCGGCAAAAACGGCCGGCAGGTGGCATTTTAGGTACGCCGACGCATAGGCCAAGAGCGCGAAGCTGGCGGCATGCGACTCCGGAAATCCGTAATCGGCGAAGCCCTCCAGCATATGGAAGAGCTGCTCGGCAGCCGTACGATCGATGCCGTTGCGGATCATGCCGTCAACCAGCCTGGCGCGCATCGCGTCCATGCGCTCGCGCGAGCGCTTGTGCCCCATCGCGCGGCGCAGCTCGTCGGCTTCGCCTCCCGAGAAACCCGCCGCTTCGATCGCCAAACGCATGCCCTGTTCCTGAAAGAGCGGTACGCCCAGCGTTCGTTCCAGTACCGCTTTTAGCTTGGGATGCGGATAGGTCACCGGCTCCAAACCCGAACGCCGGCGTAAGAACGGATGGATCATCTGTCCCTGGATCGGTCCGGGACGAATGATCGCGACCTGCATGACGATGTCGTAAAAACAGACCGGTTTC
This sequence comes from Candidatus Cybelea sp., assembly GCA_049517595.1. Taxonomy (GTDB): domain Bacteria; phylum Vulcanimicrobiota; class Vulcanimicrobiia; order Vulcanimicrobiales; family Vulcanimicrobiaceae; genus Cybelea. The sequence goes on from JBEKRW010000021.1 coordinate 13,170, forward strand.
AATCGCGGCAGCATCGATTGCTGGGCACGGGATTCGATCTGAAAGACGCCGATCGTATCGGCGCGCTGCATCATAGCATAGGTTTCTTCGTCGTCAGCGGGGATCGTGTGCAGTGCAAGATCCCGCGGCACCAGGATGGGCTGCAACCACGAGTCGTTACGATGCAGGCAGCGCCGGTAGAGCGTAAAGGCCTCCCGCAAGAGCGAGAGCATTCCCAAGCCGAGCAAATCGATCTTGATCAAGCCTAACTCTTGCAGGTCGTCTTTGTCCCACTGCACGACCGTGCGATCGCGCATCGTCGCCCACTCGACGGGCGCCACGCCGACCAGCGGATCGCGCGTGATCAGCATGCCGCCGGAATGGATGCCCAAATGGCGCGGAAAGTTCGCGATGCGCCGGCAGAGTGTAAAAAGAAGCTCGGGACCGGCCTCTTGCGGCAGCTCCTCGCGCACGTCGAACTCGCGCGCGATCGCGTCGACCTGCTCGAGCGTCAATCCCAGCGCCTTACCAACGTCGCGAATGGCCGAGCGCGTTCGATAGGTGATGACCTCCGCGACCATCGCCGCGTTCGTTCGGCCGTAGCGCTCGTAGACGTATTGAATGACGCGCTCGCGGTTCTGATGCGCGAAATCGATGTCGATGTCGGGAATTTCGCGGCGCTCTTCGGACATGAACCGTTCGAAGAGCAAGTTCATCGCAATCGGATCGACCGCAGTGATGCCCAGCGCATAGCAGACCGCCGAGTTTGCCGCCGAGCCGCGGCCTTGACAGAGCACGTCGAGCGCGGCCGCTTCCCGGACGATATCCCAGACGATCAAAAAATAGCCGGCCAAATCCATTTTGGCGATCAGACCGAGCTCGTATTCGAGCTGCCGCTCGACGCGAGTCTCCAGCGGCGTTGCATAGCGCCGAGCCGCCCCCTCGTAGGTGAGTTTGCGTAGATAGCGCTGCGGCGAGCTTCCCTCCGGCACCGGAAAGAGTGGGAACTGTCCCGCCAGCCGCTCGAGCCTAAAGGCGCAACGCTGCGCGATCTCGACGCTGCCCGCAATTGCTTGCGGGTATTCGGCGAAAAGCCGGCGCATCGCGGCCGGCGGCTTGAGATGGAACTCGGCGTTGGGGCGCAGCTTGTTGGCAGCACGCGCCTGCGCGATCGTCGTACCGTCGCGAACGCAGGCGAGCACGTCGGCGACCAGCGCATCGTCGCCGGTCGCATAGACGGCCGCGTTGGTTGCCACATACGGCAAGCGGCAGCGCTGCGCGATCCGCACGAGTTGCAAGTTGCGTTGCGTCTCTTCTGCAGTGAGGTGCTGTTGGAGCTCGAGATAGAAGCGATCGTGAAAAATTGCGGCGAGGCGTTGCGCCTCATTTGCGGCCCCGCGCAACCCGCGTTGCGCCAGCGCGCGCTCCACGCGACCGAAAGGACCGCCGGAGAGCGCGATGAGCCCTCCGTTGTAAGCCTCGAGATCCTCGATTCGCAGGCGCGCATCGCCTTTGCTCCCCCGCATTTGCGCCGCGGAGATCAGCCGGCAGAGATTCGCGTAGCCGCGTTCGTTCTCGACCAGCAGCACGAGATGCGCGCCGTCTTCGAAGGTCAGCTCGCCGCCGATGATGGCGCTGACGCCGCGCTTACGCGCGCAGCTCGCGAAGCGCACCGCGCCGTAGAGCCCATCGCGGTCGGTGAGCGCGATGGCAGCGAGATTCAGCTCGGCGGCGCGCTCGACGAGCTCTTCGGGATGCGAGCCGCCCTGCAAAAAGCTGAAGTTGGACCAAGCGTGGAGTTCGGCGTACTCGATCTTGATTGCGGGCTCAATCGTTGCTATTCATAGACGCCGCGCATGTACCAATGGGCGTTTTGGCGGTAAATGCGGGCGAAGGTGCCGTCGGCGAGGACGACGTCGTACTCGTCGCGTCCTTCGACGGGGCTGGGGACAGGCTGCGTGGGAAAACGTTCGGCGATGCGCCAGGGGCCGGTGCATTGCATCACGGCTTGGCCGTTGACTATCGCTGGTTCTCTGGCGCGCAGCTCGACGGTGATTTCACGGACTTCAAGTAAACGCAGTTGCGGAACGATCCCTCCTCCTTCGACAAGCTCAGGATGACAGCGCTCAGGATGACAATATTGTTTAAGGAAAGGCTCGTAGGCGAAGCGCTCTTCGAGGAGATGCGCTTCCCGCGTTGTGGCGCGCGCGATCCGTTCGCCGAGCATCGCTTCGAGACGCGCGATCGTCACGGCAACGCGCTGGCGGTCGAAGTCGACGCTGCTAAAGAGCGCCTGCGCCTCTCCTCCTTCTTCGAGCCGGCGCGCCTGCACGCGCAGTCCGACGATCGGCGCTTCGAAGGTTGCGCCTTCGAGCTTGGCGCGCAGCATGTCGAACATCGTGCGCTCGTTTGCGGTCGGCATGGCAAGCGGCACGTCGAACGTACACGTTTGCGCATCTTCCAGCTCGAGGGCGAGATGCAGTGCGCCGGCACGTTTGCCGCAGCGCTCGAGATCGGCACAGACGCGCGTCAGCAGCATGCGCAGCGCAAAGAAGACCTGCGCCTCATCGACGGCGCGCCCTTCGCCGAAGATCGAGGCCTCGATCGCAACGGCGCGGCTTCGCGGGAGGAAGGGCCGGCGATCGATGCCGCGCGCGAGTTCGTGCCAGCATGCCGCCGCGGCGCCGAAGCGACGTACGAAGGGTCCGTGCGGCAGCTGCGCGAGATCGCCGAGCCGCTCGATTCCAAGCAGCATCAGCCGCTCGATGATTTCCGCTTCGATATCGAGCAGCGTCAGGGGAAGCAACGCGAGCAGCTCACATTCCGAACCCGGCTCGCAGACGGTGCCGTCGGCAACGTAGGCCGCCGCACGCGCGACGATTTTATTCGATCCGACGCCCAAACGCAGCGGCGCATCGAAGACGGCAAGTACGCTTCGCGTCTGCGCCACCCAGGCGCGAGGGTCTCCAGCGATGCCGTGCATCTCGAGAAAGGCCAGGCCGGGGCGAACGTCGTCGATCAGCGGCGAGACCGCATCGAGAACATCCAGCATCTCCTCCCATCCTTCGACAAGCTCAGGATGACAAGGTTCGGCAACATCAACGCAGAGCAGCATCCTTCGACTGCGCTCAGGATGACAAGGATGGCATGGATGACGGGGGCGACAGGGCGCGCACGTGAGCTTGGCGTCCGGGGAGCAAGTGCTTGTGTTTGCGCAGGCCGATGCAGAGCTCGAAGCCAGCGAAGCTACCCCAGAGCCCGTGCGTCCCGCGCATGATGATTCGCTCGAGCGCACAGTGGAGGCGCAGTTCTGCTGCCGCGCTCAACGCGGCGCCGGCGCGCCCCACCATGACGATCAAGAGCACCCCGTTGCGATGCGCGAGCGTGGCCAATCGCGTCCAGATCGAGTCGCGCAGAGCGATAGCCGGCATGAGAATCAGCCGGCAGATCCGCGAGCGCAGCAGAATGTCGGCCGCGCGAGCAACCTCGAGTGCTTTGCGAACGGGAACGATGAGAACTCGCTCGAGGCAGACACCCGCTTCGGCGAGGCTGGGCGGGTAGAGCGCCCCGTCATCGAGGATCGCGACCAAGCCTTTCCGAGTCATCGCGGCAACGAGTCCGGCCGCGACGCTCCACCGCCCGGTCGCTCCCTCAAGCGTGGCGACGCTGCCTGGAGGGAAGCCGCCGGCAAGCATTTGATCGAGTTCGGGGATGCTGGTGGGAACGGCGCCTTCGACCGGCTGAGGGGACAGGCTTGGTCTGCCGCTCAGCTCGGCCTTCAGCGCCAGGAAGGCCGCTCGCCGATCTTTTACCGTGTCATCCTGAGCTGTGTCATCCTGAGCTTGTCGAAGGACGAAGGTCGCACGCGCCGCCATGGAAGATTCATGCTAATCGAACATATGTTCGATTGTCAAGCAGTTCGGTTTCCGCACTCAAAGACGCTCTAAGAGAGCCTCGTCCTCCAATCCCGCCAGGCCGGCCGGCACTCGCCCTCGGACGCGCGCCGCAAGGTGCGCCGCGAGTGCCTTTCGCCGATCGGGCGCCAGCGTGTCGCGGCGTTCGAGAAAGCGCTTAATCAGGGCCCGTTCTTCGCCGGCAAGGTAGGCCGTTGAAGCGTACGTGGGCTCCTCTTCGCGCGCACCCAAATTGCGCGGCGCGGCTAAAGGCGCATCTCGCACGACGATGGTGCCGGCCGCGAGATCACCAAGCCGCTTATTTTCCGGTGAAATCAGCGCGCTGATCGCGGCCAGAATATAGTAGCCCAGCAGCGCTTCCCCAACGCGAATCAGGTTGCGAATCAGGGAAGCGCCGAAGTCGATTGGATAGCCGCCGTCCCGCACCACGCGAAGGCCGAGGAGCCTCTTGCCGGGAGTCTGCCCGTTCCAAATCGCTTCGGAGAGG